>NZ_VRYY01000221.1 GCF_015731765.1 Nitratidesulfovibrio oxamicus | reverse complement strand
GCGAGCGCGGCGTGCAGGTGCTGGGGCCAGCCCCTTCGCCGCTGCCGCTGCTGCGCGGACGCAAGCGCTTCCAGTGCCTGCTGAAGGCCGACGACTGGCCGAGCATCCGTTCGCTGTTCGGGGCGGCGGGGGCCACGCCGGGCATCGGCCACCTGCGCATCTCGCTGGATCTGGATCCCGTCAATATGCTGTAACCCGCGCCGAGGCGCGGCGCCAAGGATACCCTCATGATCATCGTCGTCCGCAAGTGCAGCGACTGTCCCTTCTGCAGCCAGGGCGAACCCGCCCGCTGCAACCTTTCCACGCCCAAACACCGTCCGCTGGACATCGCGCTGGACCGCCCCACATGGTGCCCGTTGCGACGGGAGCAGGCCATCGTGCGCGAAGCCTCTTAGCCGTCTGGCGCGGAGGATTCTGGCGCGTCTGCGTGCAACGCCCCTATGCGCGCGCGGGCAGGCACGCATTCGGGCGTTGCACGCAGTGCCGCGTCTGGCATATGATGTATCCGGCGATCGTTCTTCAAACAGCGGTCGCCTGTTCCAAGAAGAGGCGCACCGGGCGGGGGAAGCATAGGGCAGTACGGGGTAGTTATGAACAATGCCGACATCCTCATTCTTGTGGTGGATGACGAAGAGATGGTGCGCGAAAACCTCGAGGCGTACCTCGAGGATGAAGGGTTCCGGGTGGTTACGGCAGGAAGCGGCGAAGACGCGCTTGATCTGCTGGAACGCCATAGGCCAGACGTGGGCATCATTGACATGCGCCTGCCGGGAATGAGCGGCAACGATTTCATCATTCGTGCCCATCAGGCGCTGCCCGCGTTGCGCTACCTCATCCACACCGGCTCGACCAACTACAAGCTGCCGTCGGAACTCATTGCCATCGGCGTGCAACGCGCCGACGTGTACATCAAGCCGTTGCAGAACATGGACGATCTGGTGCAGGGCATCATCCGCCGTCTTTCCGCGCCGGAGCGGGCATGAGTTCCGCCAACGGCTTTTCTGCCCCATCCGCTCCGCCCGGTACCTCCGGTTCGACATCCCCACCCGCCCCCCCCACCGTTGTCGT
Source organism: Nitratidesulfovibrio oxamicus (assembly GCF_015731765.1). Lineage (GTDB taxonomy): Bacteria > Desulfobacterota > Desulfovibrionia > Desulfovibrionales > Desulfovibrionaceae > Cupidesulfovibrio > Cupidesulfovibrio oxamicus. The sequence continues at coordinate 49,006 of NZ_VRYY01000221.1, read as the reverse complement.
CATCGACGATGACACCATGGTGCGGCGCAGCATTACCGCCTACCTCGAAGACCTTGGCTACGACGTGCACGAAGGCACAGATGGCCGCACCGGCCTTGCGCTGGTGCGCGCGGTGCAGCCGGACGCTGTGCTCGTGGACCTGCGCATGCCCGGCATCGACGGCCTGGACGTGCTGCGCGAACTGGCGGTCGAGAGGCCGGACATGCCCACCATCGTGGTATCCGGCACCGGGGTCATGCAGGACGCCATAGAGGCGGTGCGCCGGGGGGCCTGGGACTTCATCCTCAAGCCCATCATGGATCTGGATGTGCTGGGCCATCGGGTACGCCTGGCCATCGAACAGGGGCGGCTGCGTGCGGAAAACCGTCGCTACCAGCAGAACCTGGCCGCAGAGGTGGCCGTGCGCACCCAGGAACTGGAGCAGGCCAGGATAGAGGCGGAATCGGCCAACCGCGCCAAGACCCAGTTCCTTGCCAACATCAGCCACGAACTGCGTACCCCGCTAAACGGCATCATCGGCCTGACCGAACTGCTTCTGGCCGCAGGACCGGCTGGCGAGCAGGAGGAGTGCCTGGGCATGGTGCGCCAGGCCGGGCTGGACTTGCTGTCCATCGTCAACAACCTGCTGGACATGTCCAGCATAGAGGCCGGTCGCATCACCCTCAACGAGGCCCCGTTCAACCTGCGCGAGACGGTGGGCGACCTGATCCGCGTCCTGGATGTGCAGGCTCGCTGGAAGAACCTGACCCTTGCCTGCCATGTGTCCCCGGATGTGCCCGACCGTTTGATGGGCGACGCCGCGCGGTTGCGCCAGGTGCTGACCAACCTGGTCATCAACGGCATCAAGTATACCGAGGTGGGCGGCGTCGCGCTGTCGGTGGAACTGGACGACGCTGCTCCAGGGGCGCCTGGTGCAGGGCAGGGAGCGCAGGCGGCACACGCGGGGGGAACGGTGGGGCTGCGCGTCACCGTTGAGGACACCGGGGTAGGCATTGCCGCCGAGAAGTGGGAGCGCATCTTCGAGCCGTTTACCCTGGCCGAGAATTTTCTTACCAAGAAGTACGGCGGCGCCGGGCTGGGCCTTGCCATCTCACGCGAGATAGCGCGGATGATGGGCGGCGACATCTCGGTGCGCAGCCAGGAAGGGGCGGGCAGTTCCTTCGCGCTGACCATGCGCTTTACCTTGGGGGAATCGGTCGCCCCGCGCCTGCGCGACGCCAGCCTGCCGGTGATTCGGGGCCTGAGCCGACGGCTGTGCATCATGGTGGCCGAAGACGACGTGATCAACCGCAAGTTGGCGGTGTATTTTTTCGAACGCATGGGGCACGACGTCATCACCGTGGCCAGCGGCATCGAGGTGCTTGCGGGGCTGGAACGCGAAGCCTGCGACCTGCTGCTGATGGACATCCAGATGCCCGAGATGGACGGCCTGGAAACGATACGCGCGTTGCGTGGCCGCAAGGGCGTTCCGTCGCAACTGCCTGTCATTGCCATGACGGCACATGCCATGGCGGGGGACCGGGAGCGCTTCCTGGCCGAAGGCATGGATGGCTACGTCTCGAAACCCGTGGATTTCGGGTGCCTGGTTGCCGAGATAGAGAACGTGCTGGGCGCGCGGGGCCTGCTGGACGGGCCTTTGGACAATCTGCGCGACGGCGCGCGGGATGGGACTGTGAACCGGCAGGACTGCCACGCCGAACCCGAATAGCGAAAGCACGTGGATGCCGCGCGCGCGGCATGCCGGGGCGCCGGGAAGGGACCAGGGGTCCGATTCCGGCGCCCCGATGTTTTGCGGGCGGGTAGGCCGCGGGGATGGCGGGTGGAGGGTGCAACGCTGCACCCGGTGCCGGATTGCAGGTGTGCAGTTTGGGCCGGGCCGGGGGCGGGACGTGCCAGAGATGTGCAAGAGCGCCGGGGTAGCACGGGCGAGCGTTACTTCTGTCGTGTTTCCGGGACGTTTCCGAATTGTTGCAAATCGTTGGCGAATCGGATAGCTAAAACCGATTGTGCTTAAGGGGTGCCGTGCTCCGGTACGTGCGTTCGGCCATTGGCCGAGAGGGAACGCGCGGGGGAACGGCAATCGTCATCCTGCCTGAAAAAGTCGGAACGTTCCGTGTGTACTCCCTTGGACGGTCAGCCGCGCCGGGGGGCTCTCTTCGCGCGTGCGCATCGTTCGGCGGCAGGCATACAAAACTCTAGGGGAGATCCATGAAGCGACTGAAATCGTTGGCTATGTCGTGCCTGCTGGTGTGCACCGCCATGGCGGGCACCGCGCAGGCCGAGGGCTTTGCCCTGTACGAATGGGGCGCGCGCGGCAACGCGCTGGCCGGCGCCATGGTGGCCCGCAAGCCCGATGCCTCTGCCGTGGCCTACAACCCGGCCCTGATGACCCAACTGGAAGGCACCCAGGTCATGGCTGGCGTGAGCGCCATCATCCCCAGCGCCAAGGTGGACGTGAAGTCCGGCGGCCAGACCTACACCGGTGAAGGTGCCGACAACGTGTGGACGCCCCCGCACGGCTACCTGACCACCCAACTCAAGGACAACCTGTGGCTGGGCATGGGCATCTACACCCGCTTCGGCCTGGGCACCGAATACGATGATGATCGCTGGGCTGGCCGCTACAACATCTACAATGCCGAAATCCAGACCATCTCGTACAATCCCAACATCGCGTTCAAGCTGACGGACAAGCTTTCCGCCGCCGTGGGGGTCGAGTTCATGACCCTGAAGCTGAACATGGACAAGAAGAGTGATCCCTCCGGCGGCAACAATCCCCTGAGGCCCGCCGCCGCCGAGGTGGATTCGAACCTTGAGGCCGACAGCTACGGCTGGGGCCTTACCGCCGGCCTGCACTACCAGTTCAACGACCAGTGGGCTGCGGGCGTGAGCTACAAGAGCCAGATCGAGCAGGAAGCCCGTGGCGACAACAACTTCACCATCGGGTCTTCGCTTACCAGCATTCCGCAGGTGGTTGGTGTCTATCAGGACTGCGACGTGAAGGGTTCGGTGACCCTGCCCGACATGGTGGCCTTCGGCGTGTCCTACACCCCCATTCCCGAACTGAGCATTGAAGTGGGGGCGCTGCTGACCCGCTGGTCCCTGTACGACAACCTGGCCATCTACCACGAGCCGCCCTTTTATGGCGGCCAGGGGGCGCTGGTAAACCAGGAGAAGGACTGGCGTGATGCCTGGCGCTATAGCATCGGCGTCGAGTACGCCGCCACTCCGTGGATGGATCTGCGCGCGGGCTACGTCTACGACGAATCGCCTGCCCGCAGCGGCAAGATCGACTACCTGATTCCCACCGATGACCGCCAGCTGTACAGCGTGGGTACCGGCTTCCACTGGGACAGCTACACCGTGGACCTGTCCTATACCTACATAGTGGCGTCCGACGCGGAATACGACAACCAGGGCGGCGGGATTTACGAAGGTTCCTCGCGCGATGGCCGTACCCACGTGTTCGGCCTTTCGCTGGGCTACAAGTTCTAGGCCGCCTTTTCACGCATGCACGGGGCCGCTCCTTCGGGGGCGGCCCTTTTGCGTTCGGGGTGGGGCAAGGCGGCAGACGGGCGCTGCACGCGTGGCGGCATGTACGAGGGGGGAAGGGATCGGCCTTTACCGCAGCGTGCAGGGGAGGAATCGGCGTGCACCGGGCGAGCAGTGGCGAAGTGGGCGTTTGTCGGAGGGGGGGCTGTCCTGCGCGTTTCAGTCACATGGCGCACTCCCATTGGCCGGTGCACGGCAGCGCGGGCATGAAGTCGCTGGTCTGACCGCCGCACATGGCCTTGGGACTCCCTGGCGGCGGGCAGGCACAGTGGCCAGTGCGGCGCCAGGCCGGTGACTGACCGCGCGTGGCATGGCGAATGCGTACGGAGCAGCGTCAGGGCATATGCTTGCACGGCAAACGGCACGCGACAGGCGGGCAAGGCCCTGCCGCCGGGGATATGCTGAGACGCTCCAGTAGATGCAGCACTGGGAGCCCCACTGGATGCGCTGGTGGAAGCGTGGGGGGGGGGCGCGACATGCGCCGCGTGGCGAGGCGGCCTTTCAGTAGCCTGCCGCACATGCATAAGGGCCCGTGCCGATACGGCACGGGCCCTTTGCGATCAGGTCGGGTCAGAACAGCGGCTAGAAGGTGCCCGCTTCCTTCTTCACGTCGAGGGCGATCTTCCACAGCACGGAAAGCACCATCAGGCCGATGGCGTAAACGCCCACGGTGACGAGAATTTCCGGGAAGGTGGGCGCGTACTCGGTCACCGTCTCGAAGGGGTTGGGGGTAAAGCCGCCGATCAAGAGGCCCAGGCCCTTGTCGATCCAGCTGGCGATGACCAGGATGCCCAGCGCCCAGGGCAGCACGCGCTCGTTGTCGCGGAACTGCGGGGGGATGAGCAGGCACAGCGACAGGATGGCCAGCACGGCCGCCGTCCACATCCAGCCCACCACCCACGAGGCGTGGCCATCGTGGCCCACGAACAGGAAGGTGAGCGGGTGCTGGTGGCCCGGCATGCCGCTGTAGAAGGCCGTGAACACTTCCAGCAGGAAGAAGAACACGTTGATGGCCATGGCGTAGGTGATGATCTTGGTCAGGGTCTGGATGGCTTCGCGGCCCGGATCGAACCCGGTCAGGCGGCGCAGCGCCATGACCAGCAACAGCAGGATGGCCGGACCGGAGGCAAAGGCCGAGGACAGGAAGCGGGCAGCCATGATGGCCGTCAGCCAGTAGTGGCGACCGGGCAGGCCCGCGTACAGGAAGGCGGTGACGGTGTGGATGGAGAACGCCCACACCACCGACAGATAGATGAAGAACTTGATCCACTTGGGCGGGTCAACATCGTGGCGCTCGGCTTCAAGGGTAACCCAGCCGACCAGTGCGTTGATGAACAGGTACCCCATCAGCACCATCATGTCGTAGAACATGATGGAGTTCGGCGTGGGGTGCAGGATGACGTTCAGCATGCGCTGCGGCTGCCCCATGTCGGTGACGATGAAGAGCATGCACATCAGCACGGCGGAAATCGCCATGAACTCGCCGAGGATGATCATCTTCTTGAACTTCTTGTAGTGATGGAAGTAGGCGGGCAACACCAGCATCACCGCCGAGGCCGCCACGCCGACGAAGTAGGTGAACTGCGAGATGTACAGCCCCCACGAAACGTCGCGGCTCATGCCGGTGATGGTCAGCCCGTACTGGAGCTGGAAGATGTACGCGAAGACGCCCAGGCCCGCGATGCTGCCGAGGAACAGCAGCCAGATGTAGAACGCCGGGGAGCCTTTCAGAACCTTCTCGATCATGGCTTCTCCTCCTACACGATGTAGTAGACGCCGGGCTGGGTCCCGATGGAGGGCTTGCGGCGAATGCTGAAGTTCTCGGCAAGGGCCTTGCGAACCGGCGAATTCGGGTCGTCGAGGTCGCCGAACAGGATGGCCCCGTTCGAAGCTTCGACGCAGGCGGGCAGCAGACCCACCTCAAGCCGTTCGGAGCAGAAGGTGCATTTTTCCACCACGCCGCGCATGCGGGTGGGGAAGGCGGGGTTCACGTCCTTCAGGTAGGGGCGCGGATCGCCGAAGTTGAAGCTGCGCGCGCCGTAAGGACACCCGGCCATGCAGAAGCGGCAGCCGATGCAGCGGTGGTAGTCCATCACCACGATGCCGTCGGCGCGCTTGAAGGTGGCCTTGGTGGGGCACACGCGCACGCAGGGCGGGTTTTCGCAGTGGTTGCAAAGCAGCAGGTAGTCCTTTTCGCGCACGGCGGGGGACAGGTGCTGGCTCATGTCGTCGGTGAACACCCGGTCGTACTTGTCGGTCCAGATCCACTTGATTTCCTGCTTGGTGGGAATCGAGGGGACGTTGTGGACGGAATGGCAGGCGTGGATGATGCGATCGTAGTCCTCGCGCGATTCCAGCTTGCGGGTGTCGATGACCATGGCCCAACGCTTGGCGGCAAGGTGCTTGCCGCCCACATCGTACTTGGCGCCCGGCATGTCCTTGGCGACGGCTTCGGCAGCGTCGAGCGCGCTCGAGGTGCCAAGGCCGAAGGCGGCAAGCCCGGCGATCTTCAGGAATTGTCTTCTGGTGGTGCTCATTACTGGTTCCCCCTCGGCGCCACATGGCAATCCCAGCAGTAGGGGCTCACGCTGTTGGAGTTGTGGCACTTGTCGCAGAAATCGGCCTTGTTGGCGTGACACTTCATGCAGGTGTTCTGCAGGCTGATGTCCCAGACCTTGCCGTTGGAGGCGACATAGGCGCGCTTGCCTTCGCGCAGGGCCTGGTCGCGCCACACGTCGAGAATGTGCATGTGCTCGGCGCGCATGTATTCGGCCGGTTCGATGCATTCCTTCTGGTCTGCGGGCATGGCCAGCTGCGGACGCTCGTACTTGGGCGTCAGCAGGTTGGACCAGAAGGGAAAGGTGAACAGCCCGACGAAGATCACGATGCCGGGGATGATGTATTTGCCGTTATACATGGTTATTCATCCTCCATACCGGGCAGTTCTTCCTGCCGCAGGTCCATGGTGCGCTTCTGTTCGCCGCGCATCACGAGGGCGTTGGCCACCAGCTCGTGGGTACCGTAGACCGTGACGCCGGGGGCCCAGTAGTTGGCCAGCGGGGGCAGGGTGGCCCGGTCGATGGCGCAGATGCAGGCCATGGTGTTCACGCCGTGCTTCTGCTGCACGTACCGCAGGGCATTGCCGCGGGGCAGGCCGCCGCGCATGCGGATTTCCATGATTTCGTCGGTGTTCAGGCCGGAGCCGCCGCCGCAGCAGAAGGTCTGCTCGCGGATGGTGTTCTCGGGCATGTCAACGTAGTTGTTGCACACGTTCTTGAGCACGTAGCGGGGTTCTTCAAGCAGGCCCATGCCGCGCGCCGGGTTGCACGAGTCGTGGAAGGTCACGGTCAGGTGGTCGTTGCGGCTGGGGTCGAGGCGCAGCTTGTTGTGCTTGATGAGGTCGGCCGTGAACTCGGCGATGTGCACCATCTTGGTGGACGCCGCGTTCTTGAACACCGTGCCGGTGATGGGCGACCTCGGCACTTCCATCTTGGGCGGGGTGGGGCCGTTGAAGGTGTCCATGTACTGGTGCACCACGCGCCACATGTGGCCGCATTCGCCGCCCAGGATCCACTTGGAGCCAAGGCGCTCTGCTTCGGCGTACATCTTGGCGTTCAGCTTCTTCGCCATGTCGAAGGTGGTGAACGAGCCGAAGTTGCCGCCTTCGGAAGCGTAGGTGGACAGGGTGTAGTCCAGCCCGATTTCATGGAACAGCATCAGGTAACCCATGAACGTGTAGATGCCGGGGTCGGCGAACACGTCACCAGAGGGCGTGATGAACACGATCTCGTGGCCCTTTTCGTTGAAGGGCGGGTTGATCTTGATGCCGGTCACCGTCTCGATGTCCTCGCAGAGGAACTCGACGATTTCCTTGAAGGCGTGCGGCTGGATGCCCAGGTGGTTGCCGGTGCGGTTGCAGTTGAACACCGGCTCCATGATCCAGTGGATGCCAAGGCCCAACTCGTGCAGCAGCTCACGCGCGATGGCGGTGATTTCGGCGGTGTCGATGCCGTAGGGGCAGAACAGCGAGCAGCGGCGGCATTCGGTGCACTGATAGAAGTAGTAGAACCACTCCTTGATGACATCCTTGTCCAGCTTGCGGGCGCCCGCCAGCTTGCCCAGCAGCTTGCCCGCCGTGGTGAAGTCGCGGCGGTAGACCGAGCGCAGCAGTTCGGCGCGCAGCACGGGCATGTTCTTGGGGTCGCCCGTGCCGATGAAGAAGTGACACTTGTCGGCGCAGGCGCCGCAGCGCACGCAGATGTCCATGAACACCTTGAGCGAGCGGTGCTTGGCCAGACGCGCCTTGAGGCCTTCGTAGATGATCTCTTCCCAGTTCTCGGGCAGGTTCCAGTCTTCCTGGTCGGCCGACCACTCGTGCGGGTTCGGCATGCCGAGGGCCTTCATGTTGTCGACCTTGGCCGGATAGCACCACGTGCCGGGCTTGAAGTCCGGCTTGGTGTCCATCCACCCTTCCATGGGGAAGGCGGGGATGGTCGCGATCAGCTTGTCGGGAGTTGGCAGTTTGGACATGTCGGCTCCTTACTCGGCGGCAGCGGCTTCTTCAGAGGTTTTGTCGACAGGCAGCCCCGCTTCTTCCATCAGTTCCCGGAACTCGTCTTCGTATTCCGCGTAGGTGCGGTACTTCTTGGGCGGATTCCAGGGGTTCACGTGGCGCACCGCGCGCGTGTTGTTGGGCAGGTTGCGCGTGGGGCTGAGGAAGACGCCGCCCATGTGCATCAGCTTGCTGAACGGGAAGTACGCAAGCAGGCACGAGAGCAGGAAGATGTGGATGAAGAACGCCGCACCGATGCCTTCCGGCAGCACGGGGTTCATGGTCACGAGGCCCATGGTCAGCACCTTGACCGCGGCGATGTCCACCTTGGCGAAGTAGCGCATCCAGATGCCGCTGCCCACGAGGCCCAGCAGCAGGAACAGCGGGAAGTAGTCGTTGGCCAGCGAGATGTAGCGTACCTTTTCGCTGAACAGGCGGCGGGCCAGCAGGAAGCCGAGCGCCGCTACTACCAGCACGTCGGACATGAACATGCGGGGCACGCCGATCTGCATGATGCCGTCAACGAACTCGATGGCCGTCAGGGCAAAGGGCACCGGCTCGAGGAAGAACCGGAAGTGCCGGATGAAGATCAACAGGAAACAGTAGTGGAACAGCAGCGCGAAAAGCCACAGCCACTTGGCCGAATAGTAGACCACGCGGGGGCCTTTCTGGATTTCGACCGAAGTGTTCCGGAAAAGCGACCGGAACAGCAGCACTTCGAGAAGCATGCGCCCCACGGTGCCAGCGGTGGTGAAGGGGCTGTCGAGCCGGGCGGGCTTGATCCAGTCCAGCGACTTCTGCTGGCCACCCGTGGTCGGGATGCGGAAGGGCACGGGCGATTTGGCCCAGTCCACCATCCGCCAGACGAAACCGCCGATGAACACGAGCACCGCGGCATACGGCAACACCACCCCGATAAGGTACTGGAAGCCTGAGGCCGCTCCCAGCCAGGCGATGCAACCCAGCGCAATGACCGCTAAAAGTGAAATGAACATTCCGTTACCTCGCTGCTAGGCTATCGGTTTCTGCGTGTCCGGTTCCCCTACCGGCTTGTCCAATATACGTTCAGCCCTGCGCAGGAGCTGGGCGTATCCACGTTTGAAGTCGTCTACCTTCATCATGTGCAGGCGCTCGCGACATGCGGCATACTTGCCGAAGGCCAGAAGCGCCACGGTGTCGATGCGCGATTCCACCTCCAGCTGCCCGTCGTGCAGCCCGTGCCGCACGATGGCGGACCGCAGCATCTGGCGGATCACCGTCTTCAGCACGAACAGCACGCCCACGGCCTGCTCGGGGGTGAAATTCTGGATGGCCCGGATGCGGATGACATCCTCTATGGCCTCGGAAAGGCGGGCCTCGTCCACGTCGTCGCCTGCGACGGCGTCGAAGATGACAACGGCGGATGCCGCGGTGGTGTGGCCCACGGGATTGGAGAACTGGTCCCTGCTGCTGCGCAGGAAACCCACGGTGTCAAACGGATAGGTGCCATACATGGCGTCTATCCATTTGTGGATGATGGCGTCCTTGTGCTCGGTGAGCAGGTCCCTGATGGTCATGTGAACTCTTTGCCGTTGCGGTTAGCGGGCACGCCTCTTTCGGCGCAACCCCCTATACGGCGTTTTTTACGCTTTGTCCAAGCGAAAAGGGGGGATGCGTCGCCTCCCCGGACAACCCCCGCGTACGGTGCGCGCGAGTGCGATGTCTGAAAAAATGATTTTTTTCACATAGTCTGAAACACCCGAAAGGTCAACAAATCTTGCTGGTTCTGATTGGTTGATCAATTTACTGGGGGCAACTTGGGGCGAGGGCGTCGGCGCCCTGTATGGACGCTCTGTGTCGACTGTGGTGCTGGTGCCTGCCGGAGGGGCGCGGCCAGGGAAAAGCCCGGTCGTTTCACGACCGGGCTTCTGGCGAATCAGCCTCGGGAGGCGGGAAGGGGGATGTGCTTTTGCCATCCCCACGAGGTGCGTGGGGACGGCAAGCCCCGCGCGACGCCTAGTTGCAGGTGGCGTTGCTGGCTGGTGTCTGCCCGCAGCCCGCGAAATCGTTGGTCAGGAACGGCAGGGCGGTGTCCTGTCCTGCGGGAACGGGGGCAGGCTTGCCTGCATGGCCCTGCACCGGAGATGACGGTCCCTGCTGCGGGGCCGCAGGGCGCGGAGCCTGCGAAGAGACGGGGCCGGACGCGGGAGGGGTGCCGTCTGCACCGTGGCCGAAGGGCAGGCGGGGCATGCCCGCGATCTGCATCACCGGCAGGCGGTCCGCGCCGGTGGAAAGCACACGGGCCTTGTTGCGCAGGAGCTTCCAGCGCAGCCTGGCCTGCTCGAACAGGGGCATTGCCGGGTTCGTCGCGGTGGTCGGCGCATCCACCACCTTGCGCAGGGCGTCCGCCACGGACGCGCCCTGTTCGACGGCACGCCGCATCTGTTCGATGGCCAGGATGTCGTCGTCGTTTTCGGCCACCGGGCGATAGGCCACCGTGTCCGGTGCCGCACCGGCCAGGGCGGCGATGGCCTGGCGGCAGGCCGGGCACGACGGCGAGAAATACAGGGTGACGGGGGCGTTGTCCGGTCCCTGAAGGTTCCAGGCGCCCGTGCGTTCCGTGGCCAGGGCCGCGCCGTTGGCAAAGAACAGGCCGCCCCACACCAGAAGCAGGATGGAGACGCGCTGTTGCCGGTCGCGGCGCAGTTCGCCGGGAATGGCCACGAAGGCCCCCGCGATGAGCGCGGCCACCACCAGGCAGGCCGCGCAGGGTGCGGTGAGGGCCATCAGCGCCAGCAACGCCGTATCGGCGGCCAGCATCAGCCAGACGAAACCGCGCGCGGCGGCCTGCTTGCCGAAGATGCAGAACAGGGCTAGGAGCGAGAACGCGCCCGTACCGTACCACCACAGGGGCAGTCCCCAGAAGGTCAGGTCGCGGTACAGCGAGCAGCCGGAGCTGACGCACAGCGACTCGGCAGGGGCGATGGCAGCCCAGGCGCAGAAGGCCGCGCCCAGCGCGGCGAGCAGAAAGCCGCCCCAGATGGGGGCGGAACGGTTTGACGCGAGCATGTCTCGAATCTCCAGTGCGGGTCTTGCGTAAAGGCCAGCCCGAGGCGACGCGATACTATGCGCTAAACAGGCACAGGTAAAGCCCCGTACCCATGAGCCCAATGTCCCCCCTGAAAGAGTTGATGCGGCGGTTTGCCGGAATCCGGTCCGGATGGCCGGAATCGGCGTCTGATACGGTGAGCGGCGCCGTGCCTGATGCCGCGCCTGATGCCGTTCCTGATGCCGTTCCTGATGCCGTTCCTAATGTCATGTCTGGCATCGTGTCCGGGGTAGTGCCCGACACCGGAAACGACTCCGGGCGCGAAGCCGGACGCGGCGACGGTGACGCCGACGTCGTCCCTTCGCCCTGTGACGTTGCCTGGCCGCCCCGGCATGACGTGCGCACCAGCCCACGGGCCCGGCGGGTGCGGTTGCGCATCGTGCCCCGGCGCGGGCTTGAGGTGGTGATACCGCCCGGATTCAGCGCCACGCGCATTCCTGAAGTGCTGGAAAGGCACCGCACATGGATCGTGCGAGCCCTGCTGCGGGCCGGGCTGGCCGAGGCGGTGCCCGGGGCTGACGGTGCGGCTGAAGGGTCTGGCGTCGGGGCTTTTCACGGCATGCCCTCCGGCGTCGGGGCGTTCCTGGGGCCGGGCGGCATCCGCAGCGTGCCCGGCGAGGTGCTTCTGCCCGCCGTGCAGGCGCGTTATGCCGTGGTCCGCGCACCACTTGCGCCGGGCATGCGCCCGGAATTGCGCGAGGTGGACGCAGCACTGCGTCTGCGCGTGCCGGAAGGAGGGGCAGGCGACGGTGTTGCCGTGGATCTCTTGCGCGACTGGCTGCGCGCCGTGGCTCGGCGGCGCCTGGCCCCGTGGCTGCACGGACTGGCCGTGGAGCACGGCTTTCACTACCAGCGCTGCGTGGTGCGCATGCAGCAGACCCGCTGGGGCAGTTGTTCCACGCGGGGCACCATCAGTTGCAACGCCAGCCTGCTGTTCCTGCCGCGTGAACTGGCCCGCCACGTGTTGCTGCACGAGCTTTGCCACACCGTGCACATGGACCATTCACCACGCTTTCATGCCTTGCTGGACGCGGTGGACCCCGATGCGGCGCTGTGGCGCGAGGGGCTGCGTTCCGGGTGGTCGCATGTTCCGTGGTGGGCCCGCTAGAAGTCTTTTGTTTTGCCTTTGGGCCGGAACAACCTGACGGCCATTCTGCGTGGCGTCAGCGTCTCGGTTCACACCACCCGTCTCCATCACGCGCAAGGGAACGTGGCCGCCTCCGGAGTCCATACGGGCGGCCATTTTTCCTGCGCGCAGGGCAGCCATCGCGTCCGCGCCGGGCGGCGCATCCACGAAAAAGGGGAGGCGCCTTGCGGCGCCTCCCCGATGTAGCGAGCGTTGAAGTAGCCGGAGCCTACTTCATCACGGAGCCGGAAGCGGCCTGCTGCATCTTGACCTCGACCTTTTCGGTCAGGCCTTCGTAGTAGGCGCGCAGGATTTCCAGCACTTCGTCGCGGCCGAAGTGGTCGGCAACCGGGGCGCCGTCGGACAGGGCCTTGCGCAGCTTGGTGCCGGACAGGATGACGCGGTCTTCCTTGCCGTGCGGGCAGGTACGCAGGGAGGCCATGCCGTCGCACTTGTAGCAGTAGAAGGTCCAGTCGATCTTCAGCGGGGTGCAGATCAGGGCCTTGCCGGGTTCGGGGCAGGCTTCGTTGGTGTAGGGGATCTTGTCGAAGATGGTCTGGGCTTCGAACATGCCGTAGAAGTCGCCCACGCCAGCGTGGTCACGGCCGATGATCATGCGGTTGATGCCGTAGTTCTGGCGGAAGGTGGCGTGCAGCAGGCCTTCGCGGGGACCGGCGTAACGCATGTCCAGGGGGTAGCCAGCCTGGATGACGTTCTGCTTCACGAAGTACTTTTCGACCAGGGTGTCGATGCACTTCACGCGCACTTCGGCGGGAATGTCGCCGGGTTTCAGGGCGCCCACCAGGGAGTGGATGACCACGCCGTCGCACACTTCGATGGCGATCTTGGCCAGGAATTCATGCGAGCGGTGCATGGGGTTGCGCAGCTGCAGGGCGGCAACGTTGGCCCAGCCGCGTTCTTCCATTTCGGCGCGCAGTTCGGCGGGGCGCTTGTACACGCCGGCGAACTTGGTGGGGAAGTCACCTTCGGACAGCACCTTCACGGTACCGGCGACGTTGAATTCCTTCTGTTCCATGACCATCTTCACGCCGGGGTGGTCTTCGAGGGCCACTTCCCAGAACTTCTGGGAGTCGGGGCCTTCGCCCTTGAAGACGAGTTCGCATTCCCACTTCTTGTCGGCTTCGGTCATTTCGTAGATTTCTTCGATCTTCATGGTGGCGAAGGTTTCACCCTTGCGCACCAGGGCCACTTCGTCGCCCACCTTGACGGCGGCGGCGTCTTCCTTGGAGATGTCCATGGTCACCGGCACGGGCCAGAAGGTGCCGTCGGCGGTGGTCATCTTTTCGCAGACGCTCTTCCAGTCGGCCTTCTTCATGAAGCCGTTCAGCGGAGAGAAGCCGCCGATGCCCATCATGATAAGGTCGCCCTTGGTGCGCGAGCTGATTTCGATCTGCTTCAGGCCAGCGGCCTTCTTGAGTTCGGCTTCGCGGGCGGCACCTTCGAGCAGGCAGCAGACGAGGCCCTTACCACCATGAGGGGGAACCAGCTTGGACATACCTTCCATCCTCCAAATGAATGTGTTGTTGCCATGGCGCGCCGCTCCGGGGGCGGCGGCGTACGAAAAAAGCTGTTCTCGTGCGAGAAGCATGCGGGAGCGGCGGTGCATTCGGGAGTGCATCTCGCCGTTCACGCATCCCTCTTGTGAAATATTTTACATAATGTCAAGCGGCAAATGGGAGAAAAGCGTCAGGCGGCTGATTTTGCCGTGGCGGGGGCGCGTACCCTGCGGCACAAGGGCGGCGGGGGATGGGCGGCGCAGGGGCGCAGGCAATCGCACTGGCGTCGGGATGACGCCCAGTGGCGCCACGTCCAGGAAGACGCTGTGCCCAGGTGGCGGCAAGAGGGGCGTGGCTTTGGATGAGCATGACTGGATGATGTTAGCTGTTTTTCTGTGAATATACTGTGTTATCACGTGGTTGATCCGGCAGGAGTGTGCGCCCGGGCGGCCATGCCGGGGCGGTGGTTGGGCATGGCGCTTGCCGCTTGAGCGAGCAGGAAGGTGACGATTGTCTGTCAACTTGGTTGTGATAAAATGACCAAGGGGCGGCGCGCGCGGGGTAGGGCGTGCGGCGCGTGCGGATGCATCATATATATATGCGGCATGCCCCGTGTCAGGGGGGGCGACTGGAGAACTGTGCTCCGTGAGGGCGGAAGGCGCGTGGGGGGGGGCATGCACGAAGGGTCACCCTGTGGTGTCGAAAAAACTTGTCCATCCGAAGGAAAAGGGATACAGAGACTGGGTTCAGGACCATGGTGGGCGATTTTGCGGGGATGCTTGGCTGCTGGAACCCCGCCCCACCGGAGCACTTGCGGTGCGTCCGGTAGCCCGTGTGACCGTGTGTTCGGCGTGAACCTGCCCGTAGGTGATGGGCGGGTTCCGTATCATGTTGCTTGACAACGGTCAGGCGCTGGGCTATGCCCATGCGCCTTTACCGATTGTTTCCGATCCACTTTCACGGAGGAGCAGAATGCCCACTATCAACCAGCTCATTCGCAAAGAGCGCAAGGCAGTGCTGAAGCGGAAGAAGACCCCCGCTCTTCAGGCCTGCCCGCAGCGCCGTGGCGTGTGCACCCGCGTGTACACCACCACCCCGAAAAAGCCGAACTCCGCCTTGCGTAAGGTTGCCCGCGTGCGCCTCACCAACGGTATCGAAGTTACCGCCTACATTCCCGGTGAAGGCCACAACCTGCAGGAGCACTCGGTCGTCATGATCCGCGGCGGCCGCGTGAAAGACTTGCCCGGTGTCCGCTACCACATCGTGCGCGGCACCCTCGACACTGCCGGCGTGCAGGATCGTCGCCAGGGCCGTTCCAAGTACGGCGCCAAGCGTCCCAAATAGC
The DNA here is from genome assembly GCF_015731765.1 of Nitratidesulfovibrio oxamicus. Lineage (GTDB taxonomy): Bacteria > Desulfobacterota > Desulfovibrionia > Desulfovibrionales > Desulfovibrionaceae > Cupidesulfovibrio > Cupidesulfovibrio oxamicus. The sequence goes on along the minus strand of NZ_VRYY01000221.1, from coordinate 33,826 downwards.
AAGGGAGTATTTCGATGCCTCGTAAAGGTCCCGTCCCCAGACGTGAAATTCTGCCCGATCCGGTGTACAACAGCCGGCTGGCCGCCCGTTTCATCAACCGCTTGATGTACGACGGCAAGAAGGGCGTTGCTGAAAAGCTGTTCTACAAGTCGCTCGAAACCCTGGGCGAAAAGACCGGTGAAGAGCCTCTGAAGGCGTTCGAACGCGCCGTCGAGTCCGTGAAGCCGCACCTTGAAGTGAAGGCCCGCCGCGTGGGCGGCGCCACCTACCAGGTGCCCATGGACGTGCGGCCCGATCGCCAGGTCTCTCTGGCCATCCGCTGGCTGATCAACTATGCCCGCTCGCGCGGCGAGAAGGGCATGTCCGCGAAGCTTTCCGCCGAGCTCATTGATGCCTTCAACAGTCGCGGCGGCGCCGTGAAGAAGAAGGAAGACACCCACCGCATGGCCGAAGCCAACAAGGCCTTCGCCCATTACCGCTGGTAGGGCGCCGGAGTACCCATCGTGTCCAGAACCGTCCCCCTCGAACGGCAGAGGAACATCGGGATCATGGCCCACATTGATGCGGGCAAGACCACGACCACCGAGCGCATCCTCTATTACACCGGCGTCTCCCACAAGATCGGCGAAGTCCATGACGGCGCGGCCACCATGGACTGGATGGAGCAGGAGCAGGAGCGCGGCATCACCATCACTTCCGCTGCAACCACGTGCAGCTGGAAGGATCACACCATCAACATCATCGACACGCCCGGCCACGTCGACTTCACCATCGAAGTCGAACGTTCGCTGCGCGTGCTTGACGGTGCCGTGGCCGTGTTCGACGCCGTTGCCGGCGTCGAGCCGCAGTCGGAAACGGTGTGGCGCCAGGCCAACCGTTACGGCGTTCCGCGCATCTGCTTCGTCAACAAGATGGACCGGATCGGCGCCAACTTCTTCCGTTGCGTCGACATGATGGTCGAGCGCCTGCGCGCCAAGCCCATCCCCATCCAGCTGCCCATCGGCAGCGAAGACAAGTTCGAAGGCGTGGTCGACCTCATCAGCGGCAAGGCCATCAAGTTCGACAAGTCCAGCAAGGGCGTGGAGTTCACGGAAGAAGACGTGCCCGCCGACATGATGGACCTGTACCTTGAAAAGCGCCTGGCCATGGTCGAAGCCGTGGCCGAAGAGGACGAAGCCCTGCTCGAGAAGTACCTGGGCGGCGAAGAGCTGACCGAGGAAGAAATCATCTCGTGCGTGCGCAAGGCCACCATTGCCCGCAACATCGTTCCGGTGTTCTGCGGCTCGGCCTTCCGCAACATGGGCGTGCAGCCGCTGCTTGACGCGGTGGTCGCCTTCCTGCCTTCGCCCCTGGACATCGAACAGATGAAGGGCATGAACCCGGACAACGAAGAGGAAACCATCGTCTGCCCCTGCAGCGACAAGGAACCTCTGGCCGGTCTGGTGTTCAAGCTGTTCTCGGACCCCTATATCGGCCACCTGTCCTTCTTCCGCATCTACTCCGGTTTCATCGAGTCCGGCATGACCGTGCTGAACTCGACCACCGGCAAGAAGGAACGCGTCGGCCGCCTGCTGCGCATGCACGCCAACAAGCGTGAAGAGATCAAGTGGGCGGGCGCTGGCGACATCGTGGCCGTGGTGGGCCTGAAGCAGGCCTCCACCGGTGATACCATGTGCGACGAAAAGCGCCCCGTGGTGCTCGAATCGCTGGATATTCCCGAGCCGGTCATCGAAGTGGCCATCGAGCCCAAGACCAAGGCCGACCGCGATGCGCTGTCCGCCGCCCTCGCCAAGCTGGCCAAGGAAGACCCGTCGTTCCGCGTGAAGGGCGACGAGGAAACCGGCCAGACCCTGATCGCGGGCATGGGCGAACTGCACCTCGAGATCATCGTCGACCGCCTGACCCGCGAGTTCAGCGTCAACGCCAACGTGGGCAAGCCCCAGGTTGCGTACCGCGAAACCATCACCGCTTCGTCCAAGTCGGACATGAAGCACGTGAAGCAGTCGGGTGGCCGTGGCCAGTACGGCCACGCGGTCATCGAAATCGAACCGAACCCCGGCAAGGGCTACGAGTTCGTCAACGCGATCACCGGCGGCGTCATTCCCAAGGAATACATCGCCCCGGTGGACAAGGGTATCCAGGACGCCATGAAGAGCGGCGTGCTGGCCGGGTTCCCCACCGTGGACATCAAGGTCACCCTGGTGTTCGGTTCGTACCACGACGTCGACTCCTCGGAGCAGGCGTTCTACGTTACCGGCTCCATGGCGATCAAGGATGCCGTCCACAAGGCCTCGCCGGTTCTGCTGGAACCGATCATGGACGTGGAAGTGGTGACCCCCGACGAATACCTCGGCGACGTCATGGGCGACCTGAACGGCCGCCGCGGCCGCGTGCAGAACATGGAAGCCCGCGTGGGTTCCCAGGCCGTGCGCGCCCAGGTGCCGCTGTCCGAGATGTTCGGCTACGCCACCGACCTGCGTTCCAAGACGCAGGGTCGCGCCACCTTCACCATGCAGTTCCATCATTACGAGCGGGTTCCGGCCCAGCTCGCCGAAGAAGTGATCAAGAAGAAGGGCTAGCCCTTCCTCTCGTGGAGAGCCGGAGCCATCGGTAAAGGACTCCGTAGAAAACAGAGCCCCGGGTGCTTGCCCGGGGCTCTTTTTTTGCAAAAATTCTTGACGGGGACAGGCGGCTGGGGTATCTATCCCTCTCGCGCCGGTTCTCCGGTGTGAAAAACGTGATCCCCGAAGCTTCGGGGGCCCCTGTAACGGCAGGGGAAGGGCGGGTTGAGCCTGTCCTGATGCGTTTGGCGCAAGCCAAGCTTTGACAATTGCAGGCGTTACCGAATGCCGCAATTATGTCATGCCGTTCCAGTCCGTCGTTAACCCCTTGTTGGCGGGCTGTAAGGTACTGTACGTGCGGGGCACTTTGTGCCCTATTCGGTGACCCCTGTGGACCACCTGCACTCGCCGGAGCATGCTCCGGCCTGGGCCAGGCTGGCGACAACATGGGTGATCTTCCCGGACGGATACCGCGAATGCGGTGCCGCGAGGCGACGAGAAGGCCTTTGGGTGTGCCAGCCGGCTCCCCTCCCGCCTTTTTCTCCATCGCTCCCAATCCTCGAAGATCACGGCACCCCGTCCCCCGCCGGACGGCAAGCCGCCATGGCGTCATATGCCACCTGAGCCCGCGTCGCGGAAGCGGCGTCCGGGTATCGCGTAGCTCCGGATGCTTATGGCGGGTCTCGGTGTGCCGCCACCGAACGTGAGGAACTCTGCAGCCTACGGTCCCTGCCTCTCACCTCATGGCAGTCAGGCGCCGGATGGCAAGGGTACGTTTGCCAGATAACGGAGTAATCAACAATGACGACAGTTAGCAGTGATCGTATCAGAATCAAGCTGAAAGCTTACGATTACCGCATCCTCGACAAGGCTGTGGCGGAAATCGTGGATACGGCGCGCAACACGGGCGCCGGGGTGGCTGGTCCCATCCCCCTGCCCACCAACATTCACAAGTACACCGTCAACCGGAGCGTGCACGTCGACAAGAAGTCGCGCGAGCAGTTCGAAATGCGCATCCACAAGCGGCTCATGGACATCCTCGAGCCTACGCAGCAGACCGTGGACGCACTGGGCAAGCTGAGCCTGCCCGCCGGTGTGGACGTCGAAATCAAGCTCTAGTGAGAGGAAGTCATGGCTGAGAAATTGGGTATCCTGGGTCGCAAGGTCGGCATGACCCGCATTTTCGCCAGTGATGGTTCCGCCGTGGCTGTTACGGTCATCCAGGCCGGTCCCTGTCCGGTCATCCAGGTTCGCAACGGCGAGACCGACGGCTACGACGCCGTCCAGATCGCTTTTGAGGAAGCCAAGGAAAAGCACGTGACCAAGCCCGCCCGTGGCCACTTCGCCAAGGCAGGCAAGGGTCTTTTCCGCAACCTCCGCGAAATTCGCCTGGAAGCGCCTGCCGAATTCGAAGTCGGCCAGGAACTCACCGTGTCCCTGTTCGCCGCTGGCGAAAAGGTGAAGGTGACCGGCACCAGCATAGGCAAGGGGTACCAGGGCGTCATGCGCCGCTGGAACTTCGCCGGCTCCAAGGACACGCACGGCTGCGAAAAGGTGCATCGTTCCGGTGGTTCCATCGGTAACAACACCTTCCCGGGCCATGTGTTCAAGGGCAAGAAGATGGCTGGCCACTGGGGTGACGAGCGCGTGACGGTCAAGAATCTCGAGATCGTCGACATCCGCGCCGAAGATAACGTCATTCTGGTGAAGGGTGCCGTTCCCGGCCCCAAGAACGGCCTGGTTCTGGTGCGCAAGCAGTAACGAAATGAGGATGATCACATGGCTGTGGTGAAAGTATACGATCAGAACAAGAAGGAAGCCGGCGAACTGACGCTCGCTCCCGAGGTGTTCGAGGTCGAGGTGAAGCCTGAGATTCTCAATCTCGTGGTCCGTGCGCACCGCGCCGGGCTGCGCTCCGGCACCCATGCCACCAAGACCCGCGCCTTCGTCTCCGGCGGCGGTGCAAAGCCCTGGCGCCAGAAAGGCACCGGCCGCGCACGTTCCGGTTCGAACCGCTCGCCCATCTGGCGTGGCGGGGCCGTCATTTTCGGCCCCCAGCCCCGCGAGTACGGCTTCAAGGTGAACAAGAAGGTCCGTCAGCTGGCCCTGAAAATGGCGCTCAGCTCGCGGCTTGCCGGCGAGAACCTGATGGTGGTCAAGGGCATCGAACTGCCCGAGATCAAGACCAAGCTGTTCGCCAAGGTGGCCGGTGCCCTGGGCCTCGAAAAGGCCCTGGTCATTACCGCCGAAGCGGATACCACCCTCGCCCTTTCGGCCCGCAACATTCCCGGCATTACCCTGATCACCGCCGACCAGCTCAGCGTCTACGAGATTCTGAAGCACCCGAAGCTGGTGATGTTCGAGGGCGCCGTCGAATCCGTCCAGGCCAGGCTGAAGTAGGGAGGTTGGTCATGGATTATACACAGATTCTCGTGAAGCCCCTGGTGTCCGAAAAGGCCACCTTCGTGAAGGAACAGGCCCAGCAGGTCGTGTTCTTCGTGAACCCCCGGGCCAACAAGATCGAAATCAAGAAGGCCGTCGAAGCCGCCTTCAAGGTCAAGGTGACCGACGTCAACGTCATCACCAAGAAGCCTTCCGACAAGGTCCGTCAGGGCCGCGTCGTGGGCCGGATCTCCGGCTGCAAGAAGGCCTATGTGACCCTGGCTCCCGGCGAAAAAATCGAATTCTTCGAGGGAGTGTAAGCAATGGCTGTTCGTAAGCTGAAACCGACATCTCCCGGTCGCCGCTTCCAGACCGTCTCGGATTTCGAGGAAGTCACCAGGAGCACGCCCGAGAAGTCCCTTACCGAAGGGCTGACCAAGAAGAGCGGTCGCAACAACAATGGCCGCGTGACCATGCGCCGTCGCGGCGGCGGTCACAAGCGCCTGTACCGCATCATCGACTTCCGTCGTAACAAGCTCGGTATCGCGGCCACCGTCGCGCACATCGAGTACGACCCCAACCGTACCGCCCGCATCGCGCTGTTGCACTATGCGGATGGCGAGAAGCGCTACATCCTCGCCCCGCTCGGCATCAAGCAGGGCGACATGGTGCAGGCTGGCGAAGGCGCGGACATCAAGCCTGGCAATGCCATGCCCATGGCCCGCATCCCGGTCGGTACCGTGCTGCACAACATCGAGCTCTACCCCGGTCGTGGCGGCCAGTTCTGCCGCGCCGCCGGTACCTACGCCCAGCTGGTGGCCAAGGAAGGCAAGTATGCCCTCCTGCGCATGCCTTCGGGCGAAGTGCGCAAGGTGCTTGCGGCCTGCTGCGCCACCATCGGCCAGGTCGGCAACGTGAACCACGAGAACATCTCGTTGGGCAAGGCGGGCCGCAATCGCTGGCTCGGTCGTCGTCCCAAGGTCCGCGGCGTCGCCATGAACCCCATCGACCACCCGTTGGGTGGTGGTGAAGGCCGCAGCTCCGGCGGTCGCCATCCGGTGACCCCGTGGGGCGTGCCTACCAAGGGGTACAAGACCCGCGATCGCAAGAAGGCTTCCACGAAGCTCATCGTCAAGCGTCGCGGTCAGAAGTAGGAGTAGAGCATGCCCAGATCCCTGAAGAAAGGTCCGTTCATCGACGACCATCTGATCAAGAAAGTGGAATTGGCCGTGTCGAACAGCGACCGCCGCGTCATCAAGACGTGGTCGCGTCGGTCCACCATCGCTCCCGAGATGGTCGGCCTGACGTTCGCGGTCCACAATGGGAAGAAGTTCATTCCCGTGTTCGTCACCGAGAACATGGTGGGTCACAAGCTGGGCGAATTCGCCCCGACCCGCACGTTCTACGGGCATGCCGCGGACAAGAAGAGCAAAGCAAAGAAGTAGTGGGTGAATCCGATGGAATCGAGAGCCACCGCGAAATTCATGCGTGTGTCGCCGCGTAAGGCCCGCCTGGTTGCCCAGAACGTGAACGGGCTGCCTGTCGAAGACGCCATGAATATCCTGAAGTTCACGCCCAACAAGCCCGCCGACATCATCTTCGGCGTGCTTCGTTCGGCCCTCGCCAACGCCGAGCAGCTGCCCGGCATCGACGTGGACGCCATGGTCGTGAAGCAGATCGTCATCAACGAAGGCCCCACCTGGAAGCGGTTTCTTCCGCGTGCGCAGGGTCGCGCCACCAAGATCCGGAAGCGTACCAGCCACATCACCGTGATTCTCGCAGAAGGGCAGGAATAGGTTATGGGTCAGAAAGTACATCCTTACGGCTTCCGGCTGGGGTACAACAAGAACTGGCAGTCGCGCTGGTTCAGCAAGAAGGAATACCCCGGCTTCGTCTTCGAGGATCACAACATCCGCAAGTTCGTGAAGAAGACGCTGTACCACGCCGGTCTTTCCAAGATCGAGATCGAGCGTGCCGGCGGCAAGGTGCGGCTGATCCTCTCCACCGCGCGTCCGGGCATCGTCATCGGCCGCAAGGGCGTGGAAATCGAAAAGCTCCGTGGCGACCTGCGCAAGAAGTTCAAGCGCGAGTTCTCCATCGAGGTGAACGAAATCCGTCGCCCCGAAGTGGAAGCCCAGCTCGTTGCCGAAAACATCGCGCTGCAGCTTGAACGCCGCGTGGCCTTCCGTCGCGCCATGAAGCGCACGGTGTCCATGTCGCGCAAGTTTGGCGCCGAAGGCATCAAGGTGACCTGTTCCGGCCGCCTCGCCGGGGCCGAAATCGCCCGTACCGAATGGTACCGCGATGGTCGGGTGCCCCTGCAGACCCTGCGTGCCGACATCGACTTCGGTTTTGCCGAGGCCCGCACCACTTACGGGGTGATCGGCGTCAAGGTCTGGATTTTCAAGGGTGAAATTCTGGACAACGAGGTAGAACAGTAATGCTGAGCCCCAGAAAGGTTAAATTCCGCAAGTGGCAGAAGGGCCGTCTGCGTGGCATGGCCACCCGCGGCGCCACTGTCTCCTTCGGTGATATCGGTCTTAAGGCAGTAGAACACGGCAAGCTGTCCAGCCAGCAGATCGAGGCCGCCCGTATCGCCATGATGCGCCACATCAAGCGCGGCGGTAAGGTCTGGATCCGCATCTTCCCCGACCACCCGGTCACCGCCAAGCCCCTCGAAACCCGCCAGGGTTCCGGTAAGGGCGCCCCGGTGGGCTGGTGCGCTCCGGTGAAGCCGGGCCGCGTGCTTTACGAAATCAAGGGCGTCAGCCTGGAGCTGGCCAAGGAAGCTCTGACGCGCGCCGCCCACAAGCTCCCCATCAAGACGACCATTGTCGTGCGGGAGGGCCTCTAGAATGAACGCCGCAGAACTGAGAAAGCTCAGCGCTGAACAGCTCAAGGACAAGTTGGCCGAATCCCGCAAGGAACTGTTCGATCTGCGCTTCCGCCACGCCACCGCGCAGTTGGAGAAGACCTCCAACCTCCCGGCGACCAAGCGCGAGATCGCCCGGATTCTGACCATCCTGAAGGAAAAGGGGTAAGCCCATGTCCGAAGAACTGATGAACCGCAAGGGCAGGGTGCTCACCGGGATCGTCGTCAGCGACAAGAACGACAAGACCATCGTCGTCCGCGTCGAGACGCTGGTGCAGCATCCCCTGCTGAAGAAGTACGTGCGCCGCCGCAACAAGTTCACCGCTCACGATCCCCAGAACGAGTGCGGCATCGGCGACAAGGTGAAGATCATCGAGTACCGTCCGCTCAGCCGCAACAAGCGCTGGCATCTGGTCTCCATTCTCGAAAAAGCCGTGTAGGGGTTTGCGATGATCCAGGTAGAATCCACGCTGCAGGTGGCGGACAATTCCGGTGCGAAGAAAGTCGCGTGCATCAAGGTGCTCGGCGGCTCCAAGCGCCGCTACGCCACCGTGGGCGACATCGTCGTCGTTTCCGTGAAGGAAGCCCTGCCGCACTGCAAGGTGAAGAAGGGCGACGTGATGCAGGCCGTCATCGTGCGCACCCGCAAGGAAGTTCGCCGCGTCGACGGTTCGTACATCAAGTTCGATTCCAATGCGGCCGTTCTGCTCAACAAGCAGGGCGAGCCGGTGGGCACCCGCATCTTCGGCCCTGTTGCCCGTGAACTGCGCGGCAAGAACTTCATGAAGATCGTCTCGCTGGCGCCCGAAGTGCTCTAGGAGCCCACAAATGAAACAGTTCCGTATCCGCAAGGACGACAAAGTGGTCGTCATCGCCGGCAAGGACAAGGGCAAGATCGGCAAGGTGCTGAAGGTTCTTCCCAAGAAGGACGGAGTGCTTGTCGAGAAGGTCAACATGGTCAAGCGCCACATGCGCGCCAATCCGTACCGGCAGCAGCCGGGCGGCATCATCGAGAAGGAGATGCCTCTTGACATCTCCAACGTGATGGTGATGTGCGATGCGTGCGCCAAGGCCACCAAGGTGGGCTACCGCTACACCGAGGACGGCAAGAAAGTTCGCTTCTGCAAGAAGTGCAACGAAATCATTGGATAGGGTGAGAGACGATGACGCGTCTTGAACAGATATACCGCGAGAAAGTGGTTCCGGTATTGCAGAAGGAGTTCAACTACACTTCTTCGATGCAGGTTCCCGGGATTGAAAAAGTCTCTCTGAATATCGGCCTCGGCGCCGCGAGCCAGAACAACAAGTTGATGGAAGAAGCCATCAAGGAGTTGACCGCCATCGCCGGGCAGAAGGCCGTCGTGACCCGTGCAAAGAAGTCCATCGCGTCGTTCAAGCTGCGCGAAGGCATGCCCATCGGCTGCCGCGTGACGCTTCGCAAGGAACGCATGTGGGACTTTCTGGACAAGCTGATGAACTTCGCGCTGCCCCGCGTGCGCGACTTCAGAGGGATTCCGGACCGTGGCTTCGATGGCCGGGGCAATTTTACCCTGGGCATCAAGGAACACACCATTTTCCCCGAGCTGGAAGTGGATCGCGTTGACAACCCCAAGGGGATGAACATCACGATCGTTACCACTGCCCAGACGGACAAGGAAGGCAAGCTGCTGCTCGACCAGCTCGGCATGCCTTTCAAGAAGTAAGGAGAAACGGCTTTGTCTCGTACATCGCTTGAAGTGAAGGCGCAGCGCAAGCCCAAGTTCTCCGCCCGCGCCTACAACCGTTGTCCGGTCTGCGGTCGCCCGCGTGCCTACATGCGCAAGTTCGGTCTTTGCCGTATCTGCTTCCGCAACATGGCCCTGCGCGGCGAACTGCCCGGCGTTCGCAAGTCGAGCTGGTAAGTCACCAAGGAGTAAGGAATGCTGACTGATCCTATTGCTGATATGCTTACGCGTATCCGCAACGCACACTTGGCCCTGCACAAGGAAGTGAGTGTGCCGCGCTCGAAGATCAAGGAATCCATCGCCGCCATCCTGAAGCAGGAAGGCTACATCGAAGATGTGGCGACGGAAGAGGCCGAGATCAAGATCTCCCTCAAGTATTTCAAAGGCAAGCCGGTCATTTCCGGTCTGAAGCGGGTGAGCAAGCCCGGCCGCCGGGTGTATGTCGGTTCCTCCGACATCCCCAAGGTCCAGAACGGCCTTGGCATCTGCATCCTGTCCACCTCCAGCGGTGTCCTTGCGGGCACGCAGGCCCGCGACCGCAAGGTCGGCGGTGAACTGCTCTGCGAAATCTGGTAGGGTACGGACATGTCGCGAATCGGTAAACTCCCCATCGCCATTCCTTCCGGCGTCGAAGTGAAGGTCGGGACCGAGGCCGTCGAGGTCAAGGGCCCGAAGGGCGTGCTTGTCACCCCTACCCACACGGAACTGAACTACGCGGTCGAAGACGGCCATGTCGTCATCACCCGCGCCACCGAAACCCGCACTGCGCGTGCCCAGCACGGCCTGCGCCGCACCCTGCTTGCCAACTGCATCCTGGGCGTGACCAAGGGCTTTTCCAAGACCCTGGAAGTCATCGGCGTCGGCTACAAGGTTGCCGTCAAGGGCAACCTGGTGGAACTCGCGGTCGGTTTCTCGCACCCGGTGATCATGGAAATGCCCGAAGGCGTCGAAGCCAAGGTGGAAGGCCAGAAGCTGACCATCTCGGGCACCAGCAAAGAAGTGGTCGGCGAGATCGCCGCACGCATCCGTCGCGTGCGTAAGCCTGAACCCTACAAGGGCAAGGGCATCAAGTACGACAACGAGCAGATTCGCCGCAAGGCCGGCAAGTCTGGTGGCAAATAGGCAGGTATGAGAAAATGACGATGACCAAGAACGATGCCAGAAAGCGGCGCAAAGTCCGCATTCGCAAGAAGATCGCCGGGAGCACCGAGCGTCCCCGGCTGGTTGTCTACCGCTCGAACCTGCACGTCTACGCCCAGATCGTGGACGACGCCACCGGTGCCACGCTTGTTGCCACCTCCACCCTTGCCATCGGCAAGGCCCAGGCCGGAGCGCACTGCAACAAGGCCGGGGCGGAACTTGTGGGCAAGGAAATCGCGCGTCTTGCTGGCGAAAAGAGCATCAAGCGCGTGGTGTTCGACCGTAACGGCTACCTGTATCACGGGCGCATCAAGGCTGTTGCCGACGGTGCCCGTGAGGGCGGCCTGGAATTCTAACGGGTGGTAGGTACTGGCATGGAACAGAATGAGTTCGGGTTGGTAGAGAAGATTGTCTACCTTAACCGAGTTGCCAAGGTTGTGAAGGGCGGTCGCCGCTTCAGCTTCAGCGCCCTCGTTGTCGTGGGCGACGCCAAGGGTGCCGTGGGCTTCGGCCTCGGCAAGGCCCAGGAAGTGCCGGAAGCCCTGCGCAAGGCCACCGAACGCGCGAAGAAGGACATGGTCCAGATTCCGCTGGTGGACGGCACCCTTCCGTACGAAATCCTGGGCGAGTTCGGCGCCGGCTGCGTAATGCTGAAGCCCGCCTCCAAGGGTACCGGCATCATCGCCGGTGGTGCGGTGCGCGCCGTCATGGAAGCCGTGGGCGTGACCGACGTGCTTGCCAAGGCCATCGGCACCAACAACCCGCACAACGTGCTGCGCGCCACCATGGCGGGGCTTACCTCGCTGCGCAGCGCCGAGTACGTGAGCCAGCTTCGCGGCATGAAGCTCGAAGCGCCCAGAAAGTAGGACGCAATCATGATCAAGGTGAAGCTCGTACGCAGCTGGATCGGCTGCAAACCCAAGCAGCGCAAGGTTCTTGACGCGCTTGGCCTGCGAAAGATCCGTTGCGAGAAGTCGTTTGAGGACAATGCCGCCATTCGCGGCATGATCGCCGAAGTCAAGCACCTGGTCGAGGTCAGTGAATAATGAGACTGCACGAACTCTATCCGTTCGCCGAAGAACGGGCATCGCGCAAGCGCGTGGGCCGCGGTTCCGGTTCGGGGCTCGGCTGCACCTCCGGCAAGGGTAACAAGGGCCAGAACGCCCGCGCTGGCGGCGGCGTCCGCCCCGGTTTCGAAGGCGGCCAGATGCCGCTGCAGCGTCGTCTGCCCAAGCGCGGCTTCAAGAACGCCCCCTTCAAGGCCACCTACGAAGTGATCAACCTTGATCGCCTTGTGGCGTCCTTTGAGGGCAAGACCGACATCACGCTGGAAGACATCTACGCGCGCGGCCTGTGCAAGGCCGGCGCCTCGGTGAAGATCCTCGGCGTGGGCGAAGTCAGCGTGGCCCTTACGGTGGAAGCGCACAAGTTCAGCGCCTCCGCCGCCGAAAAGATCCGCAACGCCGGTGGCGAAGCCAAGGCACTGGAAGGGTAAGCCGTGGCGCTTAGTGGTGTAGAAAACCTGGCGCGTCTGCCGGAGCTTCGCAAGAAGCTCTTCTGGACGTTCCTGTTGCTGGCCGCATACCGCATCGGGGTTCACGTCCCGGTTCCCGGGGTGGATTCCGGAGCGCTGGCCGACTTCTTCGCCAGCGTCCAGAACACCCTTTTCGGCCTCTTCGACATGTTCTCCGGGGGCGGGCTCCGCAATCTGTCGGTGTTCGCCCTCGGTATCATGCCCTACATCTCTGCCTCCATCATCATCCAGCTTCTGCAGGTCGTTAGCCCCGAGCTGAAGCGGATGGCCAAGGAGGAAGGGGCGGCGGGCCGCCGCAAGATCACCCAGTACACCCGGTATGCCACGGTGCTCATCACCGTGGTCCAGGGCTTCGGCATCGCCGTAGGCCTGGAGAACATGCACAGCCCCGCGGGTGCGCCCGTGGTGCTGGATGCGGGCTGGGCTTTCCGGATGATAACCATTGCAACCCTTACCGCCGGTACCGTGCTGATCATGTGGCTTGGCGAGCAGATTACCGAGAAGGGCATCGGCAACGGCATTTCGCTGATCATCTTCTCGGGCATCGTCGCCGGTATCCCCGGCGGCATCGTCAAGTCGGGCCAGCTCATCAAGGCCGGCGACATGAGCGTGTTCACGGCGATTCTGGTGCTGGCGCTGATGGCGGTGGTGCTTGGCTGCATCGTGTTCATGGAACGCGGGCAGCGGCGCATACCCATCCATTACGCCAAACGACAGGTTGGCCGTAAGATGTTCGGTGGGCAGAGCACGCATCTGCCGCTGCGCATCAATACGGCGGGCGTCATTCCGCCCATCTTCGCCTCGTCGCTGCTGCTGTTCCCCGCGACCATCGCCAGCTTCTCGGCCAACGAGACGCTTCAGCGGGTTGCCGCGTGGTTCGCGCCGCACACGGTGATGTACAACATCCTGTTCATCAGCCTTATCGTGTTCTTCTGCTTCTTCTACACGGCGATCATCTTCGACCCGAAGGACATCGCCGAAAACCTGAAGAAGGGCGGCGGGTTCATCCCCGGCATCCGCCCCGGGGACAAGACCCGGCAGTACATCGACAGGGTGCTTACCCGGATGACCATCTGGGGGGCCATCTACATATCCGCGATCTGCGTCCTGCCCATGATCCTCATCGCGCAGTTCAACGTGCCGTTCTACTTCGGCGGCACCAGCGTGCTGATTCTCGTGGGCGTGGCCATGGACTTCATGTCCCAGGTGGAATCGCACCTGATCTCACGGCAGTACGAGGGTCTCATGAACAAGACCCGCATCAAGGGACGGCAGTGAGTTGAAGAAGTTTCGCGGTGTCTTCATCAAGAATGACAACGAGATTGGCCTCCTTCGGGAGGCCAATCGAATCGTTGCCACGATACTGGATATTCTGGGTGAACACGTTCGCCCGGGCGTGTCGACGATGCATTTCGAAGAGCTGGCCCAGGCGGAATGCCGCAAGCACGGCGTCCGCCCGGCCTTTCAGGGGTATCACGGGTTTCCGTTTGCCCTGTGCTGCTCGGTGAACGAAGAGGTTGTGCATGGCTTTCCCTCGTCGAAGCGGATTCTCCAGGAAGGGGACATCGTCAGCTTCGACATGGGGGTCGTGTACGACGGCTTCTACGGCGACTCCGCCCGCACCTATCCGGTGGGGACGGTGAGCGACGAGGCCGAGCGACTCATCCGCGTAACGCGCGAATCGCTCTTTGCGGGCATTGCAGAGGCGCGGGTGGGCAACTCCCTGTACGACATTTCGGCAGCCGTGCAACGGCATGTCGAAGCGGCCGGTTTCGGGGTTGTGCGCAGGTTCGTGGGGCATGGCATTGGCCGTTCGCTGCACGAGAAGCCAGAAATTCCCAACTTCGTGCCGCGCGGCATGCCGGGCGTGCCCCTGAAACCCGGCATGGTGCTGGCCATCGAACCGATGGTCACCGTGGGTACGTACGAGGTGGAAATCCTTGCCGACAACTGGACCGCGGTTACCCGCGACCGCCAGCTGTCTGCCCACTTCGAACACAGCGTGGCCATCACGCCGGACGGGCCGATCATTCTCAGCCTGTCGCAGGCAGAGGCGGCGCGACTTGCCGGTTGACGGGCGCCGGTAGGGGTGATATGCACCCCTGTTCCGACGTTGCTCTTCCGTCATGTCGGGCCAAAGACAAACAACGGAGTCGAACATGAAAGTCAGGCCTTCCGTCAAGAAGATGTGCCCCAAGTGCAAGGTTATCCGCCGCCGGGGCATTCTCAGGGTCATTTGCGACAACCCCCGGCACAAGCAGCGCCAGGGCTAAGCCGTCAGGAGTAAACAGTGGCCAGAATTGCAGGTGTCGATCTGCCCCGTGGCAAGCGCGTTGACATCGCCCTTACCTATATCTACGGTATCGGGCGCACTACTGCGCTTCAGATTCTTGATGTTACCGGCGTCGACTGGAGCCGGAACATCGACGACCTGAGCGCCGACGAGGTCAACGAAATCCGTAAGGAACTCGAGCAGAACCACAAGGTTGAAGGCGATCTCCGTCGTGAGATTTCCAGCAACATCAAGCGTCTGATGGACGTTGGCTGCTACCGCGGCCTGCGTCATCGTCGCGGTTTGCCGGTTCACGGTCAGCGCACCCATACCAACGCCCGCACCCGCAAGGGCCCGCGTCGCGGCGCTGTCGGCAAGAAGAAGTAATCCAAGGCTAGCACAAAGGCGTGGAATCTCACCTGCGTCGCCAGGGCAAGCAAATTTCCCGGTGGCCAGCGCGGCACGGCTCTGTCATGACTGAGCTCGTTTTGAGGTTCCGGCTGCAAGCCCCCTAATTCTAGTCCGCAGAGAGTAAGTCATGGCAAGACCCAAGCGTACGGTCAAAAAGAAAGAGAAGAAGAACGTCCCGGTCGGGATTGTTCACATTCAGGCGACGTTCAACAACACCATCGTGACCTTCACGGACACGCGGGGAAACACCATCAGCTGGGCCAGCGCCGGGCAGAGCGGTTTCAAGGGCTCGCGCAAGAGCACCCCGTTCGCCGCGCAGGTGGCTGCCGAACAGGCGGCCAAGCGTGCCCAGGATCACGGCATGCGTACCGTGGGCATCTACGTCAAGGGCCCCGGCTCCGGCCGTGAAGCCGCCATGCGCGCAGTCAATGCCGCGGGCTTCAAGGTCGCCTTCATCCGTGACATCACCCCGATTCCCCACAACGGCTGCCGTCCGCCCAAGCGGCGCCGCGTCTAGTTAGGAGGATCCAGCCTTGGCTAAGTACAATGACGCAAAGTGCCGGATGTGCCGGCGTGAAGGCACCAAGCTTTTCCTCAAGGGCGACCGCTGCTACACCGACAAGTGCGCGTACGACCGTCGTCCTTACGCGCCCGGTCAGCATGGCCGTGCCCGCAAGAAGGTGAGCGATTACGCCGTCCAGCTGCGCGAGAAGCAGAAGGTCCGTCGCGTGTATGGCGTTCTTGAACGCCAGTTCCGCGGTTACTTCCACAAGGCCGACATGGCCAAGGGCGTGACCGGCGCCAACCTGCTGGCCATTCTCGAACGCCGCCTCGACAACGTGATCTACCGTCTCGGTTTCGCCAACTCGCGCCAGCAGGCGCGTCAGCTGGTGCGCCACGGCATCTTCACGCTGAACGGCCGCAAGGCGAACATTCCCTCGATGCAGGTTCGCGTTGGCGACATCATCGAAGTGCCCGAAGCCAGCCGCAAGATCCCCGTGATCGCCGAGGCCCAGGAAGTCATCGCCCGTCGCGGCTGCCCCTCGTGGCTGGAAGTGGACGGTCCGAACTTCAAGGGCACGGTCAAGGCCCTGCCGCAGCGCGAAGACATTCAGTTCCCGATCAACGAACACCTGATTGTCGAGCTTTACTCCAAATAAGCGGGTGTGAGCATGCTCATCAAACAAGGCGACAGGCTTATCAACACCCGGAACTGGTCGGAGCTGGTGAAGCCCGAACAGATCACCCGGGACAGCGACCCGGTCGATGCCATGTACGGCAAGTTCGTGTGCGAACCGCTCGAACGTGGCTACGGCACCACCATCGGCAATGCGCTGCGTCGGGTTCTGCTGTCGTCGCTTCAGGGCGCGGCGTTCGTATCGGTGAAGGTCTCGGGCGTGCAGCACGAGTTCACCACCATTCCCGGCGTGCTCGAGGACGTGACCGACATCGTCCTCAACCTGAAGCAGGTGCGTCTTGCCATGGACACGGACGAGCCCCAGTTCCTGGAGCTTTCCGTGAACAAGAAGGGCGCGGTGAAGGCCGGCGACATCAAGACCAACCAGCACGTGATGGTCCTCAACCCCGACCTGCACATCGCCACGCTGACCGAAGACCTGGAACTCACCTTCGAGTTCGAGGTGCGCATGGGCAAGGGCTACGTGCCCGCGGACATGCACGAAGGCCTCAGCGAAGAGATCGGGCTGATCAAGCTGGACTCCAGCTTCGCCCCGGTCCGCAAGGTCGCCTACACGGTGGAGCAGGCTCGCGTCGGCCAGATGACCAACTACGACAAGCTCATCATCGAGGTCTGGACCGATGGGTCCGTGACCCCCGAAGATGCGATTGCCTACAGTGCAAAGATCATCAAGGACCAGATTTCCGTCTTCATCAACTTCGATGAGCGCATTTCGGGTGAAAGTTCCGGCAATTCGTCGGGCAGCAGCGATCTTAACGAGAACCTGTTCAAGGGGATCGACGAGCTTGAGCTGTCCGTGCGGGCCACCAACTGCCTGAAGAGCGCCAACATCACCCTGGTGGGCGAACTGGTTCAGAAGTCCGAGAACGAAATGCTGAAGACCAAGAACTTCGGTCGCAAGTCCCTTGATGAAATCAAGCGGGTGCTGTGCGACATGAGCCTGGACTTCGGCATGAAGGTCGACGGCTTCGAGAAGAAATACCAGGAATGGAAGAGGAAGCAGCAAAATGAGGCATAGCAATTCCGGCAAGAAGCTGGGCAGAACGCCGTCCCACCGGAAGGCCCTGTTCCGCAACATGGCCAAGGCCCTGCTGACTTACGGCAAGATCCGCACGACCGAGACCAAGGCCAAGGAACTGCGCCGCATCGTCGAACCGCTGATCACCCTGGCCCTGCGCAACGACCTGCACTCCCGCCGCCTGGCGTACGACGTGCTGGCTTCGCACCAGCTGGTCAAGCGTCTGTTCGACGAGATCGGCCCCGCCTTTGTCGGCGTGTCCGGCGGCTTCACCCGCGTGGTGAAGCTGGGCCTGCCCCGCAAGGGCGACAACGCCCCGCTGGCGGTCATCGAACTGACCCACCAGCCCGCCGCTGCGGAAGCTCCGGCGGAAGAAAAGAAGGCCGCCGAGTAATCGGGAACGCCTTCGGCATCATGCACATCAACGGGGCGGACCGCAGGGTTCGCCCCGTTTTTTATTTCGAATGAGAAAGGCCGCCCCGTCCTGGGCGGCCCTTGTTCATTTCCGGTGCATGTGGCGTGTTGGGGGGGGGGCAGGGCGCGCTGCCCGCCGAGGCCGGGCGGTAAGGGGCTGCTGCGCCGTGCCTGCTAGCGCAGCACCAGTCGCACGCCGCCGGGCAGCGCCTCCAGCACTTCGCCAACGGGGTAGGCAGGGTCACCGGTTTCGGCCAGCAGCGCCGTCGCCCGGTCCACCTGGTCAGGCGCCACGGCCAGCACCATGCCGCCCGAAGTCTGGGCGTCGAAGGCCACGTCGGCCAGCACCGGGCTGACGCCGGGTGCCGTATGCACGTGCTTGTGGCAGTACGCGCGGTTGGCGTGGCTGCCTTCCGGGACCAGCCCCATGGCCGCCAGTTCCAGCACACCGGGCAGCACGGGCAGGGCGGCGGTGTCGAGGGCCACGGTGACCCCGGAGGCCCCGGCCATTTCCAGGCAGTGCCCGCCAAGGCCGAAGCCGGTGACGTCGGTGGCAGCCTTCAGGCGCAACTCGCGGATCACTCGGCCCGCGCCCTTGTTCAGGCGCGAAGCCCAGCGGAACAGTTCTTCCTCGTGGGCGTCGCAACCGGGCCAGTTGGCCTTGACGGCTGTGGCCAGAATGCCGGTGCCCAGCGGCTTGGTAAGCAGCAGCCGGTCGCCTGTGCGCAACCCGGCGTTGGAGGCGATGGCCTCTGGATCGATGAGGCCGGTGACGGACAGTCCGTACTTGATTTCGTCGTCTTCAACGCTGTGGCCGCCCACCAGCGCAGCGCCCGCCTCTCGCAACGCGTCGGACCCGCCGCGCAGGATGTCGGCCAGGATGGATTCCGGCAGCCGCTTCACCGGAAAGCAGACGATGTTCATGGCGCACCACGGCTCGCCGCCCATGGCGTAGACATCGGACAGGGCGTTGGCTGCGGCGATGCGCCCGAAGCGGTATGGGTCGTTGACGATGGGCGTGAAGAAATCCAGCGTCTGCACGATGGATTGCCCACCGGGCAGGCGCACCACGGCCGCGTCCTCGTTGTGCCGCGTGCCCACGATGACCCTGTCTTCGACGGACGGGTCGCGCGGCAGCCCCGCCAGGATGCGCTCCAGGTCCCCCGGAGCCACCTTGGCGGCTCAACCGGCGGCCTTGACCGAATCGACCAGACGGATGCGGCTCATGCCTTGTCCTTGTGACGGGTCTTGCTGTTGCCTGCCTCGGCGCCCGTTGCATGGCCGTTGCGCAGGTGGCGGGTATGCTCGCCGAGGTAGGCGGCAAAGGCCACCGCCGCCGGGAACTGGTGTCGCCGGGCATGGCGTACCGAGTGGAACTGGCGCGCCGGACGGCAATCGTCCAGTTGCAGTTCCACCAGTTCGCCACGGGCGATGCTTTCGGCCACGGCCAGGCGCGAGGTGGCGCTGACGCCAAGGCCCGCGCGCACGTACTGCACGACAGCCTGGGTGCTGTCCACCACCAGGGCCACCGGCAGCCGCCGCACGTCCATGCCTGCGACGGCCAGCGCCTCGGCAAAGGTGCGCCGGGTGCCGGACCCGGCCTCGCGCATGACCCACGGCCACTGGGCCAGTTCCTCCGTCTGGACGTGTCGCCTTCCGCCCGCCAGTTCCGGCGCGGCCACCACCACCAGTTCATCGTCCACCAGCGGTTCGAACACCAGATCGGGGTGCGAATCCACCGCGCCCACAAGGCCCAGCATCAGTTCGCCGTCGGTCACGCGCTGCACGATGTCCGCCGTGTCGCCCACGCGCAGGTGCACGCGCACTGCGGGGTAGGTGCGCACGAACCCGGCGATGACATCCGGCAGGACGTGGTGCGCGGGTATGGTGCTGCCGCCTACCACAAGGTCGCCGCTTACCTCGTCGCGCAACTGGCCGATTTCGGCCTCTGCGGCGGCAAGGCTGGCGAACGCCTCCGACGCGCGCCGGTACAGCACTTCTCCGGCGGGCGTGGGCAGCACCTGCCGACCCATGCGGTCCAGCAGGCGCACGCCCAGTTCCTTTTCCAGTGCAAGGACATGCGCGCTGATGGTGGGTTGGGACAGGAACAGGTCCGCCCCGGCCCGCGAGAAGCTGCGCAGTTCGTAAACCTTGCAGAACGCTTCGAGTCTTCTGAAATCCAGCATGCTGATTGTGTATATTGATGAAAGCGATACGTCAAGAAAGCTGGCGGGTTGGAAACCATCTTTCTCATGTGTTCCTTGGATGCCGTGCGGCAGGCGCGGGAGTGCCGTGGGGGGGGGGGGGGGGGCATGGGGGAAAAGGGCCGGACACGCCCGATCCTGCGGGCGCGTGGTACCCGTTCCAGTGTGACGCGGCTGTCCCGGCACAGGCTTGCGCTCTGCTGGCACAAATGGTAAAGGAGCGGGCTTTCCGAAGCGTTGCCGAACCGTCGTCAGGCCTCCTTCCGCAATGCGCACTGCCGCACGGCGAGGGCGTCGGGCTGGCGGCCAGGATCGCGCCGTCGCACTGCCGGGGTGGCGGAACTGGTATACGCGCTGGTCTTAGAAGCCAGTGGTTCACACCGTGCGGGTTCAATCCCCGCCCCCGGCACCAGCGCCGCCGCGCCGCTTTCCCGCCACGGGGCGGGCCGGGGCGCAGGGCACAAACAGACTTTCACAAGGAGCGCAGCACCATGGAATATACCGTCGAAGATATTTCCCCGGTCAAGAAAAAGGTCAACATCTCGGTGCCGGTTGAAGAGGTGGAGGCCGCCCTGTCCGCCGCCATCGCCATGTACCGCACCAACATGAGCCTCGACGGGTTCCGCAAGGGCAAGGTGCCCTCGAACCTGGTCGAAAGCCGCTTCCGCAAGGAAATCTACAACGAGGCCACCCAGGACCTCGTCAACGTGCATATCAATGAGGTGATGACGGCGCTGGACGCCAACCCCATTTCGCGCATCGACTTCGACGGCGGGCAACTGGAACGCGGCACCCCCTTTGAATACAGCATCTCCTTCGAAGTGCTGCCCGAATTCGACCTGCCCGACTACGACGGCTTTGCCGTGGAGCAGGAAAAGGCCGTGGTGGACGAGAAGGAAGTGGATGAAGTCATCACCCGCATCCGCACCAACATGGCCGAACTTGTGCCCGTGGCCGAAGCGCGCCCCGGCAAGGACGGCGACGTGGTGGTGCTGGACTTTGCCGCCTTCGAAAACGGCCAGCCCGTCGAAGGCATCAGCGCCGAAAACTTCCAGATGAACCTTGGCGACCGCCAGGCCCTGGAAGACTTCGAGAACCTGGTGAAGACCCTGGCCCCCGGCCAGGAGGGCGAAGGCCCCTTGAATTTTCCGGCGGACTTCATCAACCCCGACTTTGCGGGCAAGAGCCTGACCGTCAAGGTCAAGGTGCACGCCGTGAAGGAACGCCGCCTGCCCGAGGCCAACGACGACCTGGCCCAGAAGGCCGGCGGCTTCGAGTCCATGGACAAGATGCGCGAGGCGGTCACCTCTTCCTACATGCAAAGCCGCACCCAGCTGGTGAAGGCCACCGCCCAGAAGACCATGCTGGACAAGCTGCTGAAGATTGTGGACTTCCCCCTGCCCGAATCCATGGTGGACATGTATGTCGGTCATCTGCTGGACGACATGCGCTCCAAGCTGGAACGCCAGGGCAAGAGCATGGAATCCCTGGGCAAGAAGCCCGAGGAACTGCGCGCCGAAGTGCGCCCCGAAGCCGAGCAGGTGACCCGCACCCAGATATTCCTGCTGCGAGCCGCCCGCAAGGAAGGCGTGGAAGTGAACGAGCAGGAGATCGACGCCCAGATCCAGCAGATCGCCATGCGCTCCAGCCAGGACTACAATGCCCTGAAGGACCACTACATCAAGAACAACCTGATCTTCTCGCTGCGCGACCGCATGCTGGCCGACAAGGCCATGGACGCCATCTACGAGAAGGCCGCCGTGACCGAGGTGGAGCCCGCCGCGAAGTAGCGGCTGCTTGGCCCGAGCACGCGAACCGGCCTGCCCGGTTCATGCACGCACGTTCGGAGCAGGGGGGGTGCACCCGCACCTTCCCTGCCTTTGTTTTCGCGGGGTGGTTCGTAAAGCATCGCGGCTTTCAGCCGACAAGAAGGATGAAAGTCGCACTGCGCGAGCGCCCCGCCCCCGGAGTGCAGACGTGCAGCCGGGAGGCCGGGCCGTCACGGGCTTCTTGTGGTGCTGGGCGGTCTTCTGCTATCCTTTGGGCAACACGTCAGTTTCGCGCCGCCCACGCATCCGCCCCGGCGGTCGTTCCGGACATGTCAGGACATCTCCGGAGGCGATGCGGCACGCGCAGTCGCCGGGTGCGCGCCAACATCACGAACCCGGTCGATTGGCGGGCTGGCGGCGGAACCCGTACCCCGGGCCCGTGCTCCG
Source organism: Nitratidesulfovibrio oxamicus (assembly GCF_015731765.1). Taxonomy (GTDB): domain Bacteria; phylum Desulfobacterota; class Desulfovibrionia; order Desulfovibrionales; family Desulfovibrionaceae; genus Cupidesulfovibrio; species Cupidesulfovibrio oxamicus. The sequence goes on along the minus strand of NZ_VRYY01000221.1, from coordinate 11,880 downwards.
GAATCCACCACCAGCCCGGACCCGGCATCACCAACGCACACGGCAGCACGCGCGGCGCGCGACAGTTCACGCCGATACACGCAGGAGAGGCACATGCCAGTTCCCATAGTCATCGAGACCTCGGGCCGTTCAGAACGCGCCTACGACATCTATTCGCGCTTGCTGAAGGATCGTATCATCCTGCTCGGCACCCCCATCGACGATCAGGTCGCCTCGCTCATCTGCGCGCAGCTGCTGTTCCTCGAATCGGAAAACCCCGAGAAGGAAATCTACCTGTACATCAACTCGCCGGGCGGCTCGGTGACGGCGGGCATGGCCATCTACGACACCATGCAGTACATCACCTCGCCCGTGGCCACCCTGTGCCTGGGCCAGGCCGCCAGCATGGGCGCGCTGCTGCTGGCCGCCGGTGCCCCCGGCATGCGCCACGCGCTGCCCAACAGCCGCATCATGATCCATCAGCCCTCGGGCGGCTTTCACGGCCAGGCCAGCGACATCGACATCCATGCCCGCGAAGTGCTGCGCATGAAGGCCAACCTGAACGAAATCATGGCCCGCCACACCGGCCAGCCCGTGGAGCGGGTTGCCGACGACACCGAGCGTGATTACTTCATGGGACCCGCCGAGGCCAAGGAATACGGCATCATCGACAGCATCCTCACCTCGCGGCGGGATGCCACGCAGAACCAAGCGAAGTAGGTACATCATGGCCAATACCAAGGGCGGCTCGGAACGCGAGCTGCGTTGTTCCTTCTGCGGCAAGGGGCAGGACGCCGTGCAGCGCCTCATTGCCGGGCCCGGCGTCTACATCTGCGACGAATGCGTCTCGTTGTGCAACGAGATCATCGCGCAGGAGCACATCACCGAAACGGTGGAAGAGGGCAAGCTGCTCACCCCCGCCGAGATCAAGGCCAAGCTAGACGAATACGTGATCGGCCAGCACCAGGCCAAGAAGATACTGTCCGTGGCGGTGCACAACCACTACAAGCGGGTCTTCTTCGCCAGCGCCCTTGGCGGCGAGGTGGAGCTGGAAAAGAGCAACATCCTGCTCATCGGTCCTTCCGGCAGCGGCAAGACCCTGCTGGCGAAAACCCTGGCCCGCGTGCTGAAGGTGCCCTTCGCCATTGCCGACGCCACCACCCTGACGGAAGCCGGCTACGTGGGCGAGGACGTGGAGAACATCCTGGTCCAGCTGCTCCAGAACGCCGACTACGACATCGAGGCGGCGTCCAAGGGCATCATCTACATCGATGAAATCGACAAGATCTCCCGCAAGGGCGACGGCCCCTCCATCACCCGCGACGTGTCGGGCGAAGGGGTGCAGCAGGCCCTCTTGAAGATCATCGAAGGCACAGAGGCCAACATCCCGCCCAAGGGCGGGCGCAAGCACCCGCAGCAGGAATTCATCAGGATGGACACCTCGAACATCCTGTTCATCCTCGGCGGGGCGTTCATCGGGCTGGACAAGCTGATCGGGCAGCGCATCGGCGGCGGGGCCATGGGCTTCGGCGCCAAGGTGGCCACCCGCAAGGATCTGCCCTTCGGCGAACTGCTGGGCCAGGTGCATCCGAACGACCTCGTCAAGTTCGGCCTGATTCCCGAGTTCGTGGGCCGCATCCCCGTGGTCACCCACGTGGAGGAGCTGAGCGAGGACGACCTGGTGCGCATCCTTACCGAGCCCAAGAACGCGCTGGTGCGCCAGTACCAGAAGCTGTTCGAACTGGACAAGGTGAACCTGCGCTTCACCGCCAACGCGCTGAAGAGCATCGCCACCCAGGCCATCGAACGCAAGACCGGCGCGCGCGGCCTGCGCAACGTCATGGAATCGGTGATGCTTGACATCATGTACAAGCTGCCCTCGCAGCAGGACATCAAGGAGTGCGTCATCAACCGCGCCGTGGTGGAGAAAAGCCGCGAACCGGTGATGATCTACCACACCGAGGCCAAGACCGGCTCCTAGTGAATGCAACGGCGCGGTCCGCAAGGGCCGCGCCGTCATGGTTTTGTCCCGCACCCGTGCGGATGCGGTTCCCTGACGCCCCTGACGCCCCTAAAGCCCCTAAAGCCCCTGACGCCCATGGGCAACCCGTCGGCCCCGTCGCCGGAGTCCGCCCCTTACCCCCGCATTTGGGGAAACTTTCCATGCGGTCATCCGTGCATCGGCCATCCGGCCTGGCGTCAACTGCGGATTTTCGTGCGGTACCCCGCAGGGAACCACGGCAATCCCCCGGCGGTCCATCGGTGGATGCGTTGACAACGGGAATCGGGACACTAGTTTGTGTGCATTGCGCCCCGTCTCGCATGCGGGGCTCCCGCGCCCCCTTCCGGCGCGCGGGCACCCGGCGGCTCCTGCCGCCGTTCTGGAGGAATGAATGAGCGATTTCGACGTTGATGGCGAAAAGGCCCGTCCCGTTCTGGACCTGCCGCTGATGTCGCTGCGCGAGGTGGTGATGTTCCCGCGCTCCATCGTGCCCCTGTTCGTGGGGCGCGAGGCGTCCATCCGGGCCATCGAGAACGCCATCTCCGATTACGGCAAGAAGATATTCCTGGTGGCCCAGCGCGAGCCCGAAGTGGAAAAGCCCGGCGGCGAGGACCTGTTCGAGGTCGGCACCGTCAGCAAGATACTGCAGTTGCTGCGACTGCCCGACGGCACCATCAAGGTGCTGTTCGAGGGCTTGTACCGCGCCCGCTGGGAAGCCCTTGGCGAAGAAGGCGAGGGCGAATTTCCCCGCGCCTCCATCCTGCCCCTGCGCGAATCCGACGCCCTGACCGCCGAGTCGGAGGCGCTGGTGCGCGCCACGCAGGAGGCCCTGGAGGAATACAGCAAGATCAACAAGAAGCTGGCGCAGGAAACCCTGCTGGCCATCACCGCCATCAACACGGCGGGTCGCCTCGCCGACGCGGTGATGCCCCACCTGAAGGTGGACTATCGCAAGAAGCAGGAAGTGCTGGAACTGGAAGACCCGGTGGTGCGCCTTGAAAAGGTGTACGAGCTGCTCCAGGGCGAGATCGCCATCTCGTCCATGGAAAAGCGCATCAAGAACCGCGTCAAGAACCAGATGGAGCGCAACCAGCGCGAGTACTACCTGAACGAGCAGATCAAGGCCATCCACAAGGAGATGGGCCGCGAGGAAGACCCCCAGGCCGAGGTCAACGAGCTTGAACAGCGCCTGGCGGAAAAGAACATGCCCGACGAGGCGCGCGAGAAGGCCCTGCGCGAGATGAAGAAGCTGCGCCAGATGCCCCCTTCGTCCGCCGAGTACACCGTGGTGCGCAACTACGTGGACTGGATCCTCGACCTGCCGTGGAACACCCTGAAGGAAACCGAGATCGACATCGAGAAGGCCCGTACGGTTCTCGACGCCGACCACTACGGCCTGGAAAAGCCCAAGGAGCGCATCCTTGAGTACCTGGCCGTGCAGAAGCTGGTGAACCGCCTGAAGGGCCCCATCCTGTGCCTTGTCGGCCCCCCCGGCGTGGGCAAGACCTCGCTGGCGAAATCCGTGGCCAAGGCCACGGGCCGCGAGTTCGTGCGTCTTTCCCTTGGCGGCGTGCGCGACGAAGCCGAAATCCGCGGCCATCGCCGCACCTACGTGGGTGCGCTGCCCGGCAAGATCATCCAGTCGCTGAAGCGGGTGAAGTTCAACAACCCCCTGTTCTGCCTGGACGAAATCGACAAGATGAGCATGGACTTCCGGGGCGACCCTTCCGCCGCCCTGCTGGAAGTGCTGGACCCCGAGCAGAACAATACCTTCAACGACCATTACCTGGACATGGACTACGACCTGTCGCAGGTGTTCTTCATCACCACGGCCAACAGCCTGCATTCCATCCCCCTGCCGTTGCAGGACCGCATGGAAATCATCCGGCTGCCCGGCTACCTCGAAACGGAAAAGCGCCGCATCGCGCGTGAATTCCTGCTGCCCAAGCAGATCGAGGCGCACGGCATCAAGCCCGAGAACGTGAAGATGTCGGACAACGCCGTGCTGGAGATGATCCGCACCTACACCCGCGAGGCCGGCGTGCGTAACCTCGAGCGCGAACTGGCGGGCGTGTGCCGCAAGGTGGCCATGCAGATCGTCGAGGCCGACGACCTGGACAAGACCGTCACCGTCACCCGGCAGAACCTGTCCCAGTTCCTGGGCGTGAAGAAGTTCCGCTACGGCGAGCGCGAGGCCAACGCGCAGGTGGGCGTGACCACCGGCCTTGCCTGGACTGAACTGGGCGGCGAACTGCTGATGGTGGAAACCGCCCTCATGCCCGGTACCGGCAAGGTGGTCATCACCGGCAAGCTCGGCGACGTCATGACCGAATCGGCCAAGGCCGCCCTGTCCTACGTGCGCTCGCGGTCCAACATGTTCGGCCTGCGCAGCGACTTCCACAAGGACATCGACATCCACGTGCACGTGCCCGAAGGCGCCACCCCCAAGGATGGCCCCTCGGCAGGCATCACCCTGGCCACCTCGCTGGTCTCGGCGCTGCTCGGCGTGCCCGTGCGCAACGACGTGGCCATGACCGGCGAGATCACCCTGCGCGGTCGCGTGCTGCCCATCGGCGGCCTGCGCGAAAAGCTGCTGGCCGCGCACCGGGGTCTGATCACCAAGGTGCTCGTGCCGCGTGACAACAAGAAGGACCTCAAGGACGTCCCCGACGAAATCCTCAAGGACCTGACCATCACCTTCGTGGACCACGTGGACGAAGTGCTGCCCCTGGCCCTGGAAAGCGAGGCCGAAGCCATCTTCTCCGGTCGCGCCGACGAAGGCCTGCCGCTCTTCCGCACCCTGCGCGAAGGCGCGGGCTGCGACGTGACCCCGCCCGTATCCACGGCGCACTAGGCGGCGTGGTAGTAAGGGTGATTTGATGTAAGAATAACCGGGGGAAGGAACCTTTTGACGCTCTGCGGTCGCCATCCGTAAGGTTCGCGCTTCGCGCTCACCTAACGGCTGTCGCAAAAGGTTCCTTCCCCCGGCCCCCCAATCTTTGCTGTCGCCAGCCGTAACACTCGCGCTTCACGCTCCTGTAACGGCTGCCGCTCCTCCCAAACCTTTCAGTTGGGGGTGGGGCACGATAACCATCCCGCCAAAACCGGCTCATGTTCGCATGGGCCGGTCTTTTGCGTTGTCGCATATGGGCTGCCGTCCTGCCCGCCGGAGGCAAACAGATAACTGCTCCCCGAAATAGGAGCCGCCCCGTCCTGAACGGCAGGGCGGGGCGGTCCGTATCCTGGGCGTGGTGCCCGGGCCCTGGCCCCGCTGGCGCGCGGGGCCGGGCGTCGGAATTTGTGTGTCAGCGCAGGCTGGTGCCCACGCTGGGCCGGATGGGACCAAGGCGCGAGGCGTCCACCAGCAGCGGGCGCAGTTCCTCGGAAACCGGCACCGTGGCGGTGCCCATGGCCAGCACCTCGTTGGATGGGGTGTGGATGAGCCGCATGTTGAAGCGCACGGCCTTGGGGGTGATGGTGTAGGTGCCCGCCAGAATGGCCACGCTGGACACGTTCTGGGTGCCCAGCAGTTCCGTCTTGCGGGTCAGCAGCAGTTCGCCCGTTTCCGGCTGGAACAGGATGGTGCGGCCCTTGCGGATTTCCTGCACCCGGTAGCCCGCCTGCACGAACCAGCGGGACATTTCTTCCGCCATCTGGCGGGCCAGCCCGTTGGCGCCTTCCAGGTCGCCAAGGTCCACCGGGGTGGTGACCATGATGCTGATGCCCTTGGCGGGCGGGGCTTCCTGCCCCAGTTTGCGGGCCATCTGCACGTCCATGGCCGCGGCCATGGCGTCGGCGGCTTCGGGCACGCTGGCGGCGGCCGCGGCCAGGGGCAGCAGCAGGCCTATGGTCAGTATGAGCAGGGCGAGGATGCGCTTCATGTGATGCTCCGGAATCGCCGCGTCAGCGCAGCGTCTTTATCTGGCGGTCCACCACGTCCACTTCGCGGGCCAGTGCGTCGCGCACGTCGTCGGAGCGCGCGGCGGCAAGGGCCAGCAGGTAGTGTTCGCGGGCCAGTTCGTAGCGGCCCTGGGCCTGATAGGTGCGGCCCTGGTGCCAGTTGTGCAGGGCCTCGTCGCTTTCCGGCACCGAGGCCACCTGCCTGCCGCACCCGGCAAGGGCGGGCAGGGCAAGGCTGGCCAGCAGCAGGAGGATGGCGGGGGTACGCATGGCAGGATTCCTCGCGGCTATTTCCGGGTGGTCCGGTCGAAATCGCCGATGTTCATGGAGCCGCCCATCAGCTTGCGCCCGGTGTTGGCCAACATGCGGCCCAGCAGGCCGTTGGCGGGCATCACCAGTTCCGCCGTGCGCAACACCAGCCCGTCCGCCGCGCGGATGAGCCGGGCGTTGATGAACACGCTGTACTTGTCGCGGTAGTAGGTGCCCGCCACGAACACGGCCCACCCTTCACGCGCGGGCAGCACGCCCACGTTGCGCGACAGCAGGAATTCCCCTTCGCCCTCGCGCGGGCGCAGGGTGCCGGGCAGGCGGTATTCGCGCACGGGAAAGCCGCGCTGGTTGAACTCGTAGAACAACTGCTCGGCGATGTATCGGCCCAGCGACGACGATTCGTCGAAGTCGTCCTGGTTCACGAACGACGTGGGCAGGGCGATGTACCCCATCAGGGCATCGTTGGGCACCGTGGCCAGCAGTTGGTCCACCAGTTCGCGCACTTTCAGCTTCAATTCGCGGGCCTCCAAGTAGTTGGGGTCCGCCTGGGGGCGGGGCGCGCCCTTGCTCCAGAACATGCCGCCCTGATTGTCGGGCACCATGAAGCCGTTGTCGTGGGTGACCACCGTGGACAGGGGCATGGTCTGCCCGTTCACGTTGGCCTCGCCCGATTCCCTGGCCTCCAGCGGGGCGCCGGGGTCCGCGCCGAGGCGCGGCGGCTGGGGTGTCATGGAGGCGGGCTGCGGCGGGACACCCTGCGACTGGCGCATCTCGGCCATTGCGGGTGTACCGCCGGGGGGCAGCAGGGGCAGGGCGGCAAACGCCAGCCCGGCCAGGATCAATCCGGTCAGAACGGGGCCCGTGCGAACCAGTGCCGCAACGCCCGCGCTTGCCGTCTTGTCCTGCCCCTTGCCGGGGTTCTTCTGCGGAATATGTGACTCGCGGGTCTCGCGGGACATGATTGCCTCCGGTGGTATCCGCGCGGCGCGGGGCCGCGCATCGCATGCCGTGGTACGCCTGTCTGGCCTGTCTGACCTGTCTGGCCGTTTGGCCGGGCGCAGCCTGCGGGATGCTTCGTTGTTCGTCCTATCGGCGGAAACACGAAAAGCTTGAGGTTGCAATCCCGACGGCAGGGCGGTTGCCCGTCATGTCTCAGGCGGGGCGGCGGCAAGTGGTTGTGCGGAAGGGATAACGGGCGTTGCATGCGCCAGCGGCAACCGGTGGTGCATGCAACGTTGTCCATGCGGGTTGCGTTGTTTGATAGAACAACTCGGAACGGTTATTGATGAAATCTATTTTCATGATAGGTTGCTTCGTGAAAAGTGTAGCACGAAATTGACATCAGTAGCACATGGGGGTAGTCACAATAAAAAACATGACACGAGGTCGTGACGTGCGGCGCACGGTGGTGCGCGGCGGAAATGGCGGCTTCGCGTGCAGGCTTGCGAATGTGGCCGGATTACCCTCCCAGTGGCGCAGCAAGGTTGCCCGTGTGCCGGGTGTGCGGTCGCCGTTGCGGGCCAAGGCCATCCCCGCGCCGCACCCTGCAGGCTGCCCCATGCCCTGCGGTGGGGCGTATGGACGGCGGTAAGGCGCGGTCGGCGCGCCCGGCGTATCCGGTGAAAATGACGAGACGGGGGGAGACGGGGCGGCGATGCAAGCCAACGGACAATGCAAGCGCGTGGGCGTGGTGGCGCTGCTGGTCGGCAACCGCGGGGCCTGTGCGGACAAGGTCAATGCCGTGATCAGCGAGTTCGGTTCACTGGTCATCGGGCGCATGGGGGTGCCGTACCGGGAGCGCGGAGTGGGCGTCATTTCGCTGATCGTGGACGGTACCACCGACGAACTGGGGGCGATGACGGGCAGGCTGGGGGCCATCCCCGGCGTGCGCATCAAGACGCTTCTGCTTACCGACGCGGCATGAGCCGCGCCGCCATACCGTGGAAGGAGCAGGACCATGGGCAAGGGAACGGATGCCGACAGGGACGTTTCGTGGCTTGATGACAGCCTCATCGCGGACACGCTGGCCCGCAACGCCGCCGAGGATGCGGGCAAGATCCGCGAGGTGCTGGCCAAGGCCCGTGAACTGGAAGGGCTGGACCGCGACGATGTGGCAGCGCTGATGCACGTGAAAAGCCCCGGCCTTGTCGACGAACTGTTCGACACAGCCCGCCGGGTCAAGGAAGAGATCTACGGCAACCGGCTGGTCATGTTCGCGCCGCTGTACATTTCCAACCTGTGCGCCAACGAATGTCTGTACTGTGCGTTCCGCGCCACCAACAAGGAACTGGACCGCCGCGCCCTGTCCATGGACGAGGTGGCCGCAGAAACCCGCGTGCTGGTGCGCCAGGGCCACAAGCGGGTGCTGCTGGTGGCGGGCGAATCGTACCCCGGGGAAGGCTTCGAGTACGTGCTGAAGGCCATCGACGCCGTGTACTCGGTGCGCGAGGAAAGCGGCGAGATACGGCGGGTCAACGTCAACGTGGCCCCGCTGACGGTGGAAGACTTCACCCGGTTGAAAGAACGCGGCATCGGCACCTACCAGCTGTTCCAGGAAACCTACCACCGGCCCACCTACACCCGCGTGCACGTGGGCGGCCTGAAGCGCGACTTCGACTGGCGCGCCTCTGCCATGGACCGGGCCATGCGCGCGGGCATCGACGACGTGGGCCTGGGCGTGCTGTACGGGCTGGCGGACTGGCGGTTCGACACCCTGGCGCTGATGAGCCACATCCGCCATCTGGAAGACCGCTTCGGCGTGGGCTGCCACACCATCAGCGTGCCGCGCATTGAGCCCGCCGTGGGTTCCGAGATGGCCAGCTGTCCGCCGCAGGCCGTGACCGACGACGAGTTCCGCAAGCTGGTGGCCATCCTGCGGCTGGCCGTGCCCTACACCGGCCTGATCATGTCCACGCGCGAAAACGCCGAGGTGCGCCATTCCACCCTTGCCCTTGGCGTATCGCAGATATCGGCGGGCAGCCGCACCAACCCCGGCGGCTACACGGAAGCCGAAAAGTTCGAATCCAGCCAGTTCCAGCTCGGCGACCATCGCAGCCTTTCAGAGGTCGTGGCCGACATCGGGCGGATGGGCTACATCCCCTCGTTCTGTACTGCCTGCTATCGGCTGGGCCGCACCGGGCAGGACTTCATGGATCTCGCCAAGCCCGGCCTGATCAAGGAAAAGTGCGCTCCCAACGCGCTGTCCACCTTCCTCGAATACCTCATCGACTACGGCAGCCCCATGGAGCGCGAGGTAGGCCAGGGAGTCATCGCCGCCGAACTCGGCTGCATGGACGACCGCACCCGCCGCGTGGCCGAACGCATGCTGGGCAAGGTGCAGGAAGGGCGCAGGGATGTCTTCTGCTGAACCCGTTGCCTCTGCTGGGCAGGGCATGGCGTCCGTGCCGTCCGTAACGGACGTGGGCGCCATCCCTCCATCCACCGCCGGCATCACCGGCACGGATAGCAAGATCGGCATCGCCGACCTGCCCTCGGATACCTGCGGGGCGTGCACCCGCGCGGCGAACGCACCCGTCCGCGCGGAACACGACCTGCTGGGCGAACTGTCCGTTCCCGCGGATGCCTACCACGGCATCCACACCCTGCGGGCTCTGGACAACTTCGCCGTTGCCGGGCGGCGCCTCCACCCGGGACTCGTGGAGGCGCATGCCCTGGTCAAGAAGGCCTGTGCCCGCGCCAATGCCGAACTGGGCTACCTGGACCCCCGCGTGGCCGCCGCCGTGTGCGCCGCCTGCGACGAGATGCTGCACGGCGATCTGGGTGCGCACGTGCTGGTGGATGCGTTGCAGGGGGGCGCGGGCACCTCGGCCAACATGAACGTCAACGAGGTGCTGGCCAACCGGGCGGAAGAATTCATGGGCGGCACGCGCGGCGCGTACCGGCTGGTGCGCCCGCTGGACCACGTGAACCTGCACCAGTCCACCAACGACGTCTTTCCCACGGCGTTGCGCGTGGCGGCCATGCGTGGCCTGCGCGAACTGGAGCGGGCCGTGGCCGCGCTGCAACGCGCCTTTCAGGACCGCGAACGCGATTTTGCCGGGGTGGTCAAGCTGGGCCGCACCCAGCTTCAGGATGCCGTGCCCATTACCCTGGGGGCGGAATGTTCCGCCTGGGCGGAAGCCCTGTCGCGTGACCGCTGGCGCATCTTCAAGTGCGAGGAGCGGCTGCGCGTGGTCAATCTGGGCGGAACGGCGGTGGGCACGGGCATCACCGCCCCGCGCGACTACATCTTTCTGGTGGTGGAGCGGCTGCGCGAGGTGACCGGACTCGGCCTTGCCCGCGCCGAGAATATGGTGGACGCCACCCAGAACGCCGACGTGTTCGTGGAGGTTTCCGGCATCCTGAAAGCGCACGCGGTGAACCTGCTGAAGATTTCCGCCGACCTGCGGCTGCTGGCCTCCGGCCCGCGCGGGGGACTGGGCGAACTGGCGCTGCCCGCCGTGCAGGCCGGGTCCAGCCTGATGCCCGGCAAGGTCAACCCGGTGATCTGCGAGGCGGTGGCCCAGGCGGCCATGCGCGCGCTGGGCAACGACGCGGCCCTGACCATGGCCGCGCAGGCCGGGCAACTGGAGCTGAACGCCTTCATGCCGCTGGTGGCCGATGCGCTGCTGGACACCATTTCCATCCTTGCCCGCGCCTGCGTCATGTTCCGCACCCGCTGCGTGGAAGGCATGCGGGCGGACGCGGCGGCCTGCGCGCGCCATGTGGACGATTCGTGGGGCACGGTGACCGCGCTGGTGCCGGTGCTGGGCTACGAGGGGGCCACCCGGCTGGTCGGCGTCATGCGCGAGCGGGATTGCGGCCTGCGCCAGGCGGCGCTCCACACCGGCCTGCTGGACGAGGCCGCGCTGGATGCGCTGCTGTCGCCCGAGGCCATGGCCCGGTTGGGAAGGCCCGCCGGGCAGGCAACGCAGTATGGTGGCCCTCGAAGCGGCAGAACAACGCCCCTGACAATGGCCGCGACAACGAACGAGGCGACAGGCGGGGGCGGCCATGATGCATCGTGACGAGATTCTCGGCCTGTTGTTCGAAACACCCTTCGACCAGCTTGCGGCCCGCGCAGACGCGGTGCGCCGCGAAGCCAAGGGTGATGTTGTCCATGTTCGCGGCATCGTGGAGTTTTCCAATCACTGCATCCGCAACTGCGTGTACTGCGGGCTGCGCCGCGACAACGCGCAGGTGCGCCGCTACCGGCTGTCCCTGCCGGAGGTGCTGGAGGCGGCGGACGAGGCCGCCGCTGCCGGGGCGGACACCGTGGTGCTGCAATCGGGCGACGATTACGGCATGCCCCCGCGCGATCTTGCCGACATCGTGGAAGCGGTGAAGACCCGGCTGGGCCTTGCCGTCACCCTGAGCGTGGGCGAACGCCCGGCGCGAGATTACGCGTTGTGGCGTTCCGCCGGTGCGGACCGCTTTCTGATGAAGCACGAGACGGCGGATGCCGCCCTGTACGCCCGCCTGCACCCCGGCAAGACCCTGGCCCAGCGGCTTGCGGCCCTGCGCCGCCTGCGCGACGCGGGCTACGAGGTGGGCAGCGGGTTCATCGTGGGGGTGCCGGGGCAGCGACCGGAAACGCTGGCCGACGACGTGCTGCTGGTGTGCGAACTGGCGGCGGACATGTGCGGGGCCGGTCCCTTCGTGCCCAACGGCGCAACACCGCTGGCCGGGGCTGCGCCCGGCCCGGTGGAACTGACCCTGCGCTGCATGGC
>NZ_VRYY01000109.1 GCF_015731765.1 Nitratidesulfovibrio oxamicus | reverse complement strand
ACCCCCGGCACCTGCCCGGCCCGCAGGCGGCGCACCACTTCGGTGCCGTCGCAGCCGGGCATGCGCACGTCCAGCAGGGCCAGATCGGGGCGCAGTTCCTCCAGCAGGCGCAGGGCCTGAAGGCCGTCCGTTGCCACGGTCACCTGATGCCCGGCGCCGCGCAGCACGTCCTGCATGAACAGCCGGTTCACCGGGTTGTCGTCGACCACCAGCAGCCGCAGCGGGGCGGCGCTGGCGCCGGTCGGGCCGATTTCCCGGGCGTGTCCGGGTTCTTTGGCCATGTGCTGGGGCGTGTTGGCGTTGCGGTCACCGGCGGTTCCCACCCATGCGGCCAGTCCCGTGTTCCGGGCACTGGCGGCGTCATCGTGAGAGTCGCCATCCGCACAGCGGTCGGGGGGCGGCCCCGCCACGGTGAACCGGGCGGTGAACCAGAATTCGCTGCCTGTGCCCGGCGTGCTGGATACACCGATGTCCCCGTCCAGCATGCGGGCGATCTCGCGCGAGATGGCAAGGCCAAGGCCCGTGCCGCCAAGGCACAGCGAACTTGCGGCCTCGCCCTGCACGAAGCTTTCGAAGATCGATTCCTGCTGCTCCGCCGGAATGCCCACGCCCGTATCCACCACGGCAAAGCGCAGCAGCACATCGCGCGGGATGGCTCCGGCTCCCGGCCTTGGCGCGGGCGCTGCGGCTGCCGCCGGGGTGGTGTGCGGCATGGATTCCGGCACCAGATTCACCACCACGGCGATGCCTCCCTGCCGGGTGAACTTCACCGCGTTGCCGATGAGGTTTCCGAGGGCCTGGCGCAGCCGGAAGTCGTCGCCCACCAGCGCCTCGGGCACGTTTTCCGCCACATGCAACGACAGTGAAAGTCCCTTGCGCTCGCCCGAGAAGCGGAACAGCCCCAGGCACGCCTCCAGCGCGGGGCGCAGCCGGAAGGTGCGCGGCGCAAGGCGCATCCGGCCCGATTCCAGGCACGAAAAGTCCGTGATGTCGTTGACGATTTCCAGAAGGTTGGCGGCTGCGCAACGCAGTTGTCCCAGGTATTCGTTGTAACGGGCCACCTGTTCCGTCTGGTGCGCATCCATATAGAAGGAGGCTCCGGCAGGAGGAGAGGCGGCGGATGCGGCATCGCGGGGGGGAGGCGTGGGTTCCGGCCCGACAGGTTTGCCCGGCCCGTCCGGCTTGTCAGGTCCATCTGGTCGGGACATGCCCTGCCGCCCCGGCTGGAAGCCGGACAACAGCTCTGCCATGCCGATGATGCCGGTGAGCGGAGTACGCATGTCATGGCTCATGTTGGCCAGAAAGGCGCTTTTCATGCGGTTGGCTGCCTCGGCCAGCGCCTTCTTGCGGCTGACCTGCAACGACGCCCCGCCAATGCCCAACAGCCCCACAACCCCGATGATGGCGTAGGCCAGCCCCGTCTGGTCCAGGCGCTGGCGTTCCAGGGCCAGCAGCGGAGCCGCTGCGATGGATACGCTGATGCCGCCGCGCAGGCCGCCCACGGTGTCGTCGGCGGTGCGATGGCAGCCAAGGCACGATTGGTCGGCCATCAGCGGGGCCATGTAGCGAAAGCTGGGACCGTGCCGGGTGTCGCCGCTGTTGGCGGTGCTCGCCGCCGCGTCGGAAGGCGCGCCGCCCGGGGGCAGGGCCAGGGTAAAGGTTTCCCGGGCGCCCTTGCTGAAGGCCTGCAACGACTCGTTTTCCCACGGGTCGGCCTCGTTTTCCTGCCGCAGCGGGTTCAGGCCGGTGATGCGGAAGCTGACCCCCTGGCTGGTGGTGAGAAATTCCGAGATCTGGCGCGTCATGTAGGCCGGGTTCATGCGGGTGAGCATGGTGCCGTCCGCCGCCATCAGCGTGCGCTGGTCGGGGGGCAGCCAGAGGTTGGGCCGCCCCAGTTCGCTGGTCCGCACGAACACCCCGCCGTGGGCCGCGTTCCAGGCCCTGGTGGACACGATCTGCGAAAAGAACGCCCGGGCCTGCAACAGCGCCAGTTCGCGCACGTGGGCCGCCTCGGTGCGGGCGTTCCACTGGTACAGGGCCAGCAGCAGCACCCCCCACAAGGCCACCAGCACGGCAGGCCCGATGAATGTCTGGATGCTCCAGTGCAGGGTCGGGCGCCTGCGGTGCAGCCGGGAGCGCAGGCTTCTTGCCGCACGTTCCGTGGTGGCGCCGGACGTTTCACCGGCTGGGTACGCCGGAGGCTGGGTCTGGTGTTGGGTCATGGGGTGCCCCCCTGTGCGGAGTCAGGAAAGTCTGAAAAGGCTGACTCTGTCAGATTTTTCTGTCTACTTGTCATGTAAATATGACATGCGCAAGGCCTGTCTCGCCTTACGCTCTTTGTCTTCCCAATGGCAACACAGTGAAATTATTTTTGAACGAAGGGATGTGCCGAATTTCACGCAACGGCACGGGTCTTGAAGACTGCACCTCACCAAGTGCCGTGCGCACCCGTCGGGCTGAACGGGCGCGGGCACGGATGCACCCGGAGGCGCGAACTCCCGGCCACACGCGGGCGGGGCGGGCGCCCTCCACAGCAAGGAGGCGGAAATGTCAGAGGAAGCACCTCGCAACGGACGTACGGGGCTGCGGCTCATCGTCGTCGGGGCGGCCCTTGGGGTCGTGCTGGCGGCGGGGGCGGGCTTCGGCATGAAGGTCACGGACCGGCGTCCGTTCTGCGCGAGCTGTCACATCATGCAGGAAGCGGCGTTGACGCACAAGGCGTCCACCCACGCCAACCTGGCCTGCAACGAGTGCCACGCTCCGCAAAACCTGGCTGCAAAGCTGCCCTTCAAGGCGGCGGCGGGGGCCAAGGACGTGTACATGAACACGCTGGGCAGGCCGGACGACGTGATCCATTCGGGCCAGTCCACCAAGGACGTGGTCAACGCCAACTGCAAGGCATGTCACACCATGACCAACACGCAGGTGGCCAGCATGGATTCCAAACCCTATTGCGTGGACTGCCACCGCAATGTCCAGCACATGCGCATGATGCCGATCAGCACAAGGAAGGTCGCCGATGGATAACCTGATGAAAGACACGCTGTCGCTGCGCACGGTGCGTGGCATGGTCCGCAGGGGGGCTATGCTGCTTGCCGTCTCGATTGTTCCCTTCGTCCTCGCAGGCTGTTCCGATGTCACGGAACTGAAGACCCCGGTGTTCAAGACCAAGATTGCGGCGGAAGAAACCCGCAGCAGCGCCTTCAAGGCGGAATTTCCGCAGCAGTACGCCAGCTACCAGCGCAACGACGAAAGCACCGTGATGACAGAATTCAACGGTTCGGTGCCGTTCAACAAGAACGACAACGTCGATCCGCTGCCCGAAGGCTACAAGCACGCCCAGCCGTACCTGAAGAACCTGTGGCTGGGCTACCCCTTCAGCTACGAGTACCGTAACGCCCGCGGCCATACCAAGGCGCTGGAAGACTTCCTGCACATCGACCGCATCAACACCTACGCGGAAAAGGGCGGCCTGCCCGCCACCTGCTGGAACTGCAAGACCCCCAAGATGATGGGCTGGGTGAAGCAGTATGGCGATGACTTCTGGGCCAAGGACGTCAACGAGTTTCGCGACAAGATCGACATGAAGGACGAGACCATCGGCTGCGCCAACTGCCACGATCCGCAGACCATGGAACTGCGCCTGTACAGCGAACCCTTGAAGGACCAGTTGAAGGCGCAGGGCAAGGACTGGGACAAGCTTTCGCGCAACGACAAGCGGTCGCTGGTCTGCGGCCAGTGCCACGTGGAATACTACTTCCAGGACAAGGAAAAGGGCGTCGCCAAGAAGCCCGTGTTCCCCTGGGCCGACGGCTACGACCCGCAGCAGATGTACACCTACTACAAGACGGCGGGCAATTCGCAGATGAAGGGCTTCGAGGGCAACTTCGTGGACTGGACGCACCCCGTGTCCAAGACGCCCATGATCAAGGCCCAGCACCCCGAATACGAAATGTGGCAGAACGGCGTGCACGGCGCGGCGGGCGTTTCGTGCGCCGATTGCCACATGGGCTACACCCGCACCGACGACAAGAAGAAGATCTCGGGCCACTGGTGGACCTCGCCCCTGAAGGATCCGGACATGCGCGCCTGCCGCCAGTGCCATTCGGACAAGAGCCCAGACTACCTGCGCTCGCGCGTGCTGTTCAGCCAGCAGAAGACCTTCGACCAACTGCTGAAGGCACAGGACCTGTCGGTGAAGGCGCACGAGGCCGTGCGTCTGGCATCCGAATTCCAGGGGGCCAAGCCCGCCAACTATGACGAACTGATGATCCAGGCGCGCGACATGGTGCGCAAGGGCCAGTTCTTCTGGGATTACGTGTCCGCCGAGAACAGCGTGGGCTTCCACAACCCGGCCAAGGCGCTGGATACGCTGGCTTCTTCGCAGCAGTACAGCCAGCAGGCCGTGGACCTGGCCAGCGAGGCCACCGGCTTCGCCATCTCCAAGGACCTGGCGGGCGACATCCACAAGATCGTGCCGCCCATCCTGAAGCACAGCCGCAAGTTGCAGCAGGATCCGGAGCACATGAAGACGCACCAGTGGTTCAAGTACCTGCCCACGCTGCCCAAGGCGGACAAGGTGTGGGACGGCCAGAAGAAGCTGGTTTCCGCGGCCCAGTAGGGCGGCGTGAAAGGAAGGAACGGCGGGGGCCGGATGGTCCCCGCCGGAACGGAAGGCATGCCGGGCCGCTTCATGCGGACCAGATGACCTGATTGCATGACGACATGACGTGCCGCGCGGGCGGCAGCGGCGCGCGCCGGATTGATTTCCCACGGCGCGACCGCAGGACCGGGAAGGCCCGTCCGGGATATTCCGGACACAGGCTGGTTCCTTTCCGGGGGCCCGCAGCCCGAATCACCGCCCGCGCGGCGCATTGCAGGCATCGTTTCGCCTTGGATCTCCTTCACAGGGACACGACAGACAGAAGGGCGCCCATCGGGGGCGCCTTTCGTCGTTGTGCGGGGTGGGAGCGGGGCAATGCCGTGGTCACGGGCAGGGCGGGCGTGGGAAGGCCGGGACAGGACGGAATGGGCGGGGCAGGGGGGGCGGGTCAACTGCGACAGGCGAATTGCCGATACGGGCTGCTTGCCGTGCGCTCCGTGCCGGGCTACAGGATGCACGGTGCCAGCGTAGCCGCACTGGGCAACCCTGCCTGCCTCGCTGCCGCCAGGCGTCCCGTCCGATCCCCCTGTTCCGTTCCCCTATCCCGCCGCAGGAGCGCGTCGTCATGTCCATCTCGTGGAATTTCCTCATCGTGTACACGCTGACGGTGCTGGTGGCCACCATCACCCCCGGCCCCAGCATGCTGCTGGCCCTGACGCACGGGGTGCGCTACGGCGTGCGGCGCGCGCTGGCGTCGGCACTGGGCAACACCGTGGCTTCGGTGTTGCAGGCGCTGGTGGCCGTGGTAGGCCTTGGCGTGGTGCTGGCCGCGTCGGAAGACCTGTTCCGGGTGGTGCGTTACGCAGGCGCGGCTTATCTGGTGTACGTGGGCGTGTGCATGCTGCGCGCCCCGGCGGTGCCCCTGAACGTGGCGGCGCCCGCGGTGACCGATACCATCGGGACCACCGGGACCGATGGGGGGGCGGGCCACGCGGGCGAGGGCGGGCGCGGTGTGTCCGGGGCACTTGGCGCATCCGAAACCCCCGGCGGACCCGGCGCGCGCAAGCTGTTCGCGCAGGCGTTTTTCGTGGCGGCGGGCAATCCCAAGGCCATCGTGTTCTTCACCGCGTTGTTCCCGCAATTCCTGGCCCCCGGCGACACCCTGGTCCGCAGCGCCCTGCTGGTGGCGGACCTTGCCGTCATCGCCTTTCTGGGCATGATGCTCTACGCCGTGGCCGGGGCGCGCATTGCCGCGCTGCTGGCCACCACCCGCGCCGCGCGCTGGTACAACCGCACCGTGGGCGTGGCCTTCATCGGCAGCGGAGCGGGGCTGGCCCTGTCCGACAGGTAGCGCCGTCCGCTGCCGTCCCCTGCCTGAAGCGCAGTGTCGGAAAGCTGTGTCCGGACTAAAAGGAACGGGCCGCGTCAGCACGACACGGCCCGTCTCTCGTTTGGCAGGAAGGAAAGCCGGTAACGCAACGCCTACTGCACGCCGCGCTCCAGCAGACGGATGATGGCCACGTCCACGGCGGCGAAGCCCAGGCTGGACACTTCGCCCAGCGAGCGCAGTGAAGCGCGGAAATCGGGCGAGACGATGCCCTCGGCCCCGGTCATGCCCGGCCCGTGCAGGGCCAGTTGCGCAGCGCTCCAGGCCTCTGCCGCAGCGGTGCCCACCTTCAGGGCGCAGCCGCCCTTGGCCCCGTCGCAGATCATGCCCATGACCGACGAGAACACCAGCGCCACGGCCTGCTCGGCTTGCGCGGGCGTGCCGCCCGCAAGGCGCA
>NZ_VRYY01000108.1 GCF_015731765.1 Nitratidesulfovibrio oxamicus | reverse complement strand
TGTCGCTGGCCCGGCTGGCCTCGGCCCTGCCCACCTCGCCCTCGGCCGCCCGCGTGGCGGAGGAACTGGGCCGCAGGCGCTCGCTGCGCCAGCACTTCGTGCGCATCATGCTGCTGGACGAGGCGCAACGGGTGGTGTTTTCACTGCCGGACGGCCCGACAATGGTGGACTTCCCCGTGCTGCGCGACCCACAGGGCAGCGGCATGCACGGGCGCGGCTATCGGCTGGGCAGCCCCGCCCCCCTGCCGGACACCGGCGAGGTGGTGGTGTACATCAGCGAAGCCATCGAAGGGGGCTGGCAACTGGTGGGGGCACTGCGGCTGACCACGCTGCAAGAGCATGTGCTGCAACTGCTGCCCGGCGACGACAACGCGGTGCTGCTGGCCGACGCCTACGGCAACCTCATCGCCCACCCCGACCTGACCCGCGTGCAGCGCCAGGAAAACATCGGCCACCTGTCCCTGTTCAGGCCCGACGGCGGGAGGGCGCACAACGCCGAGCCCGCCGTGCAACGCGTGCGCTACGACGACGAAACCTGGTTTGCCTGCACCGCCATGGTGGCCGGACCCGACTGGACCATCGTCACCCTGAAGCGCCAGGGGGCCGTGCTGTCCGAGGTGGCTGGCAAGATGATCATCTTCCTGCTGCTGCTCACGGTGCTGCTGACCGTGTTCGCCGTGTCGCTGCTGGCCGAACTGGAATGGGCCATAGCCCGGCCCCTGGCCGGGTTCTGCCAGTCCATCCGGCTGGTTTCGGGCGGCAGCTACGACCTGCCGCCTTCCGGCGGGGAACAACTGGCCGAACTGGCCGCCATTGACCGTGAATTCCGCGACATGGCGGCCACGGTGCGCCAGCGCGAGGCAGCACTGCGCCGCACCCGCGCCTACGTACAGCAGATGATGGATGCCATGCCCTCGGCCATCATCGCGCTGGACGGACATGGCCGGGTGGTGCGCATGAACCCGGCGGCGCTGCGCCGCACCGGGCATGCCGTGACCCCGGGGGGCACCCCCCTGGCCGAACTGCTGCCCGACCATGCCGAAACCGCCGCGCGGCTGACCGCCGCCATGGCCCGCCGCACCCCGGTGGACCGCGAGCGGGTGGTCACCCTGATCGGGAGCCACTACCGTTACGAGGAGGTTTCGCTGTATCCCATGGGCAGCGGCATGACCGGCGCCCCGGAAGGAGACGGGGGCGTGCTGCGCATCGACGACGTGACCGACCGGGTACGCATGGAAGAGGTGCTGGTCCAGTCGGAAAAAATGCTGTCCGTGGGCGGGCTGGCGGCGGGCATGGCCCACGAGATCAACAACCCGCTGGGTGCCATCCTGCAGGGGGCGCAGAACATCCAGCGCCGCCTGGCCGATGGGCTGCCCGCCAACGAGCAGGTCGCGGCGCGCCTGGGCTGCTCGCTGCCGGTGATCCGCGCCTATCTTGCGGAACGGCGGGTGCTGGAATTTCTGGACAGCATCCGCGAGGCGGGCTGCCGGGCCGCCAACATCATCACCAACATGCTTGAATTCAGCCGCAACAGCGGTGCGCGCCGCACCACGGTGGACCTGCACCACCTGCTGGACCGCACGCTGGACATCGCCGCCAGCGACTACGACCTGAAAAAACGCTACGACTTCCGCAATATCGCCATCGTGCGCGATTACGCGGCGAACCTGCCGCCGGTGGTCTGTTCCGAGCAGGAAATAGCCCAGGTGCTGCTGAACCTGCTGCGCAATGCGGCCCAGGCCATAGCGGCACGACCGGAGAACGCGCGACCGGAAAACGTGTGGCCAGGGAGCATGCGAACAGACGGAACGCGCCCGGAAGGAAAGGGAACGGATGGTGCGGCAACGGATGCGCCGCCCGCCCCGCTTGCCGAAACCGGCAGCGGCGAACCGCGCATCGTGCTGCGCACACGGCGCGAAGGAGCGTGGATGCGCATCGACGTGCAGGACAACGGCACCGGCATGCCGGAAGACGTGCGGCGGCGGGTGTTCGAGCCGTTCTTCACCACCAAGGAGGTGGGCGTGGGCACCGGTCTTGGGCTGTCGGTGTCCTACTTCATCATCACCCGCAACCATGCGGGCACCTTTGACGTGACCTCGGAACCGGGCCGGGGCACCACTTTCACCCTGCGCCTGCCGCTGCCCGGCAACGACCAGGCGCCCGAGGCACCGCGCGACCATCCCGGCTGCCCGGTGTAGCGGCCCGTATCCGGGGCCGTTGCGGCACGAAGGGTGACCGCCGCGCAGATCGTGACAACGCGTCAGGTGGCAACACGCCCGGTGGCAACGCGTCAGGTGGCAACGCGTCAGGCAACCACAAGTCCGACCAGCATGCGCGGAATACTGCGCCAGCCCGGCCCTACCCGCGCAGGAAGGACACCACGCTCCACCCCGCCAGCAACAGCAGCAGCGCGCCGGTCAGCCGCACCAGATGCAGGCCGTGCCGCTCGTAGAAGCGGCGCATGGACGCCGTATCCAGAAAGCGCACGAAGATGGTCCAGCCCACCAGCGCCTCCAGCACGATGACCGCGCCGTAGGCCACCCGTTCACCTGTGGGCGTGCCGGGGGCCACGAACTGCGTGAACACCGAAAGAATGAACAGCGTCACCTTGGGGTTCAGCAGGTTGCAGAACAGCCCGTCGCGAAACCCCTCGCGCAGGGTGGGCGGCGCCGTTCCCTCGCCGCCGCCGTCGGCCCGCGCCCGCAGGGCCTTCCACCCCACCCACGCCAGATACGCGGCCCCGGCCAACTGCACCGCCTGAAACGCGCGGGGGCTGCCCTGCAACAGGCCGGTGCCAAGCACCGCCCAGGTCACGTGAAAGGTCAGCCCCAGACAGATGCCCAGCACGCAGGCATAGGCCGCGCGCGTGGGGCCGCCCGCGCCGTGGCGCACCAGCAGCATCATGTCCGGGCCGGGACTCATGCGGCCCACCATGCACAGGCCGAACAGGGCAACGAGATTGTACAGCATGACGGGGGAGGTCTAGTGATTTGCCATCTATCTTGAATAGATGGTGAGAAACGAAACCCGCGTGTTTGCGCGCCGGTTACACGACAGGATTTTCGTTCTCCGGCAAGGAAGATGAGTCTTTTACGAAGGGAGCGTACTTTTGTCGTACGTGACCGGAGTAAAAAACGAAATCTGACGCGTTGCTCTCGATGGCCGTAAGGCTCGCAAGCTCTCCCAACGGCCACGCTCCGCGCCCTTCTGGTCGGTCAGCCGGAGGGCGAAAAGACGGAGTGTGGATGCCTAAAATCCGGGCTCAAGCGCCGGCCACACCAGCCACGGTCCATCGGGGATACCCGCCGCCGCCTTGCCGTCGGGCCGCGGCAGCACCCGAACCACCCGCCCCTCCACGCGCAACCGCCCCTCGGCCAGCCACTGCAAGGCCTGCGGGTAGATGCGATGCTCCATGGCGTGAATCCGCGCCTTCAGGTCATCCAGCGGCTCGCCCGGATGCACCGGCACCGCCGCCTGCACGATGACCGAACCATGGTCCATCTGCTCGTCCACGAAATGCACGGTGCACCCGGCCAGCGTCACCCCGTACGCCTGCGCGTCCGCCGCGCCGCGCAACCCCGGAAAGCTGGGCAGCAGCGCGGGGTGGATGTTCACCACCCGCCCCGCGAACGCGGCCAGAAACCCCGGCGTAAGCAACCGCATGTACCCGGCCAGCGCCACGGCATCCGCCCCATGCGCCCTGATGGCCGCCACCATGGCCGCATCAAAGGCTTCGCGGTCCGGGTAATCCGCCGGAGAAAGGGCCAGATGCGCAACACCCGCCGCGCGGGCGCGCGTGAGGGCCGGGGCCTCTGGCTTGTTGCACAGCACAAGGCACACCCGGGCATCCAGCGCGCCGCTGGCGATGCGGTCGAGAATGGCTTGCAGGTTCGACCCGTTGCCGGAGGCCAGCACGGCCAGTTGCAGCGTCATGAGACTCCCTGAACACGGAGGGTCGAGGGTTATCGGGGGCGGGCGGAGGGCACGCCCCCACCCAGGCTACCCTTCCGTCATGGCAACGGCATCCCCGGCGCGCAGCACGCCGCCGCGCAGCACCTTTGCGAACACCCCTTCGGTGGGCATGATGCAGAAGCCCACGGTCTTGTGGATGTTGCACTTGGAATGGCAGGTCTTGCCGATCTGGGTGATTTCCAGAAGGATATCCGGCCCTGCGGCAAGCTGGTCGCCCACCTTGCAGCGGGTAAGGGGCAGCCCTTCCACCAAAATGTTTTCCGCAAAGTCGCCCGCCGCCAGTTCCGGCATGCGCGGGCGCATGATGTCCACGCTTTCCACGGCCAGCAGGCTGACCTGCCTGCCGCTGCCCGCGTGGACGTCTTCTTCCACGCCGTAGTCCTCGCGCAGGGTGATGGCGTCCACCACCCGCTTGCGCTCGCCTTTCCGCTCGCTGATACAGACGGCTCGTACGATGCCCATGCGGTGTCCCTTCCTTGAATGTCGTAAGGATGCCGCGCCCGGCACGGAGCCGGGCGGGATTGCGGACCGGATCACTCCGGTCACGCATTCCTCACAACACGGGACGTTCCACCTGTCAAATACCGTCGTACTGGCGCACGGTCCGGCACCGGGCCGGCATGCGATCAAATCCGGCACCGGACCTGCGTGCGATCAAATCCGGCACCGGACCTGCGTGCGATCAAATCCGGCACCGGGCGGCATCCACTGGGGGCCGCCCATGCCGGACGTCGTCTACAGTTCGGGCAGGCGTGCAACCAACTCGTCAACCAGCGCGGGAATGGTGAAATCCTCGGGCTGGATGTGGCAGGTCAGGCCGTAGCCTTCCAGCGTCTTGCGGGTGACGGGGCCGATGCAGGCAAGCTTCACCTCGGGGTGGGCCTTCACCATGTCCACGGGCACCAGCGAGAAGAAGTTGTCCACCGTGGACGACGAGCCGAAGGTGACGCAATGGACGCGCCCTTCCTGCATGCGGGCCAGCACGTCGTCCTTGCGGGCGGTGCTGGGCACGGTTTCGTACACCGGCAGCACGTCCACCACGGCCCCGGCCTTGCGCAGTTCGTCGGGCAGCACTTCGCGCGCCTCGCGGGCGCGGGGCAGCAGCACGCGCTTGCCGCCCATGCCGCGCGCCAGCATGCCTTCCACCACGCCTTCGGCCACGTACTTTTCGGGGATGAAGTCCGGTTCTATGCCCTTTGTCCGCAGCACGTCGGCGGTGGCGGGGCCGATGGCGGCCACCTTGCGCCCGGCCAGCGCGCGCGAATCCTGCCCGCAGGCGGCAAGGCGGTTCCAGAAGTGCTTCACGCCGTTGACCGAGGTGAACACCACCCAGTCATAGCCGGGCAGGTCGCGGATGGCCGCGTCCACCGGGGCGTAGTCGGCAAGGGGAATGATCTCGATGGTGGGAAACTGCACCACGTCGGCGCCCAGTTCGCGCAGGGCCTCGGCAAGGCCGCTGGCCTGCTCGCGGGCGCGGGTGACCACCACGCCCTTGCCCAGCAGGGGCTTTTGCTCGAACCAGTTCAGCCGGTCGTGCAGGTTGACCACCCCGCCCACCACGATGAGCGAGGGATTGGTGAAGCCGTGCTTCGGCCCTTCTGTCGGCAGGGTGGCGATGGTGGCCACAAGGCTGCGGTGGCGGGCGGTGGTGCCCCAGTGGACGAGCGCCGCCGGGGTTTCCGGCGACATGCCCGCCTCGATGAGCTTGCGCGAGATTTCGGGCAGGTTCTTCATGCCCATGAAGAAGACCAGGGTGCTGGCGCTTTCGGCCAGGGCCTTCCAGTTGTGTACCGAGCCGGGCTTGGTGGGGTCTTCGTGCCCGGTGATGAACGACACGGACGAGGAGTAGGAGCGGTGCGTCAGCGGGATGCCCGCGTAGGCGGGACCGGCCACGGCGCTGGTGACGCCGGGCACTTCCTCGAAGGGAACGCCCGCGTCCAGAAGTTCTTCGGCCTCTTCGCCGCCGCGCCCGAACATGTACGGGTCGCCGCCCTTCAGGCGGGCCACGGTCTTGCCTTCCTTGGCCTTGTCCACGATCAGGCGGTTGATGCCGTCCTGCGTCAGGGTGTGGTCGCCGCCCTTCTTGCCCACGTAGATGATTTCCGCGCCGGGCTTGGCGTAGGCGAGGAACGCGTCGTTGGCGAGGTAGTCGTAGACGATGACGTCCGCCGATTCGAGGATGCGCTTGCCCTTGAGCGTAAGCAGGCCGGGGTCGCCGGGCCCCGCGCCGATGAGATAGACCTTCATCCTTCCTCCGGTATGTGTCGCGCCGTTCGTGGGCGCGCAAAATATCCTGCGGTATCCCAGCAACAAAAACACAAACTCTTGAGCGCCGCAGCCTACAGGTAGCGGGGCGTTTCGGCAAGGGCGCGCAGGAAGGCGTCGCGCCCCGCCGCGCGGATGTGGTCGTTGCTGGCGCGCCACTTCTGCTCCAGCCGGGGCGGCAGGCCGGTGTCGGCGCAGGGGTAGTCCGCGCAGTCGGCGCAGAAGTCCAGC
>NZ_VRYY01000107.1 GCF_015731765.1 Nitratidesulfovibrio oxamicus | reverse complement strand
CATCGCCGAAGAACAGCGCGCGGCCCAGGGTGGGCACCCCGCGCCACAGCAGGTAGCCGCAACCGGCGGCGGCCACGGCGGCTACCAGTAACGCGGCCAGCCAGGCCGCGACGGTAAGGACATGTTCGCGGGTACGGGGCCGGGCGCCGGATGGGACGCGCCTGTCCGGCAGATGCCGGGACTCCGGTGAAACCGGGCTTGCGGTCATGGACGCCACTCCGCGTCGGGAAGGGCGTCCTGCCCCGAACCGCGCAGGCGGCGCACGGCCAGGCTGACGCCTGCGCTCACCGCCAGCAGCAGGATGCCCGCCGCGAACAGCGAATGATAGGCGGTGCTGCCCGCATCGGTGGACATGACCAGGGCCATGTGCGCGGTAAGGGTGCGCAGGGCGTCGAAGGGCGATGCGGGCACGCCGGGCGCGTTGCCCGCCAGCATCAGCGGAATCAGCGTGTCGCCCACGGCCCTGCCGAAGCCGAACACCCCCGCCGTGATCAGCCAGCGCCGGGCGCCCGGCAGCATGACGTGGGCAAAGACCTGTGCGGGCGAAAGGCCCAGCGCCGCGCCGGCAAGCCGCAGCGACCGGCCCTGTTCCCGCAGGGCGGCATCCATGATCACCACCATGGTGGGCAGCACCAGCAGGGCAAGCACCAGCGCGGCGGACAGCCAGCACAGGCCGGACCCCTGCCCCGTCTGCCGCACCAGCGGCACCAGCAGGAACACCGAGACGAACCCGTAGACCACCGTGGGCACCGCCGCCATGCCGTGCACCAGTTGGCGCAGCCCGCGGGCGGGCCGGGCGGGGCCAAGCCCGTGCATCCAGCCGCACAGACAAAGGGCCAGCGGCCAGCCCAGCAGCAGGGCCGAACAGGCCAGCAGCACCGAGCCGCAAACCATGGGCAGGATGCCGAACTGCCCGGCGGCGGGCAGCCAGCGCCAGGACAGCACCGCAAGGCCCTGCCCGCTCAGCAGTACGGGCAGGGCATACACGGTGACGAAGCCGAACACGGCGGCAATGCCCAGCACCGTGACGGCGGCGGCGCACCGCAGCGCCGGGGGCGTGTTTCCGTCACGCACGGGCGGAACTTACCTGCCGAGCGGGATGTAGCCGCTGGCCTTGGTGATTTCCTGCCCTTCGGGGCTGAAGACGTAGTCGATGAACGCCTTGGCTAGGCCCTGCGGCGCGCCCCTGGTGTTCATGTACAGCTTGCGGGTGACGGTGTACGCGCCGCTGGCGGCGTTTTCCTGCGTGGGCACCATGCCGTCGAAGTGCAGGCCCTTGATGCTTTCGCCCAGGTGGCCGATGCCTACGTACCCGATGGAATTGGGATCCTGGGCGATGGCGGTCTTCATGGCGCCGTTGGAGTTCACCACGTTGGCCGTGGCGGCTTGCGGACCCTTCTTCAGGGCCTTTTCAACGAACACCTCGCGGGTGCCGCTGCCGTCCTCGCGGGTGTACAGGGTGATGGGGGCGTCCTTGCCGCCCACGTCCTTCCAGTTGGTGACGGTGCCCGCGAAGATGTCGGCCACCTGCTTTCCGGTCAGGCCGGTGACCGGATTGGCCGGGCTGACCACCACGGCCACGCCGTCGATGGCGAAGGGAAAGGACACGAGGCCGTACTTCTGCACTTCCGCCTCGGTGAGGGGACGACCGGTGTTGCCGATGCCCACCAGCCCTTCGCCCACCTGCTGCACGCCCACGCCGGACCCGCCCCCAGCCACCGAGATGCGCAGGGCCGGGTTCACGGTCATGATGCGTTTGGCGGCTTCCTTCATGACCGGGATGTGCGCGGTGCCCCCGGCGATGTCGAGGGAACCGGCAAGGCCGGATTGGGGCGCGAAGGCATCCAGCGGCGCGGCGACTGCGGAAGCGGCGGCAAGGCCAAAAACCAGAATCATGACCAGGGACAGAACGGCACGAAGACGGCGCATACACCCTCCTTGCGGTGACGGAATGAAATGATGTGTGAGCGGATGCTAACAGCGCAGGAAGGTTACGTGAAATAATCTGTTTGAATGGAAACGCGCCTGTGCATAGGTTTGATCTATGCACAGGCGCTGCAATGCGTTCAGCATCTGGGTGCCTGGTGGTGCCAGTCGCTACTCGGCCCAGCGAACCTTGACCCCCTCCAGCTTCTTGGAGGAATAGCTGGCCCTGTCGGCCCGCTGGACAAGGCTTTCGCCCGTGTCGGACGGCGTCAGCAGGGCAAGGCCCATGCTCATGTCCACGGCGCCCTTGCAACTGGTCACCACCCCTTCGCGGATGCGCCGGGCAAGGCCTTCCATGATCTCGGGGGTCACCTCGGTGACCACCACGGCAAATTCGTCGCCGCCGTAGCGGCAGGGAAAGTCCATTCCCTTGCGCACCACCGCGCTGATGCCCGCGGCCACGCGGCGCAGCACGGTATCGCCCGCCTGGTGGCCGTAGGTGTCGTTGATGGCCTTGAACCGGTCAAGGTCGAAGAAGATCAGCCCCAACTGGCGGTTGGTGCGGCGGCTGCGCTCCATTTCGCGCTCCAGGATCATGTGGAACTGCGAATGGTTGAACAGCCCGGTCAGGCCATCGTACATGGCCTGCTGTTTCACCTTTTCTTCCAGGCGGCGGATGCTGGTCAGGTCGCGCCCCACCATCAGGAAGGCCGGGCCTTCGTGCTCGCGCGCATCCAGTGCGGAAAAGATCAGTTCGAACAAGCCCATGTTGCCGTCGCCCAGTTCCAGCACCGCCTCCACCGGGGCAGCCGGTGACGCGCCGGACAGGTAGGCCGCGTCCCAGGTATCGGTAAAGGTGGCCGAGGGGCGCGACGAGGCGAACAGGTTCTTGCCCCGCAACCCGGCGCAGCGGCGGGAGGCCCACGATATCTGCCCCGTGTGGTCCATGGTGAGCACTATTTCCTGCATGGAATCGAGCAGCCGTTCCAGAAAGTCGCGCTGGCGCAGGTTCTGCACGTCCACGTCGGAGATTTCCGTCACGTCCTCTATGAGCAGCAGCACGTCATCGTGCGAGGCGTCGCGGCGGCGGTGCAGCGAAACGTAGGCGCAGGGCGCGCCCATGCGCTTGCCCGCCGCGTCGGTGGGGCAGAACAGGCGGCTGATGAACGCGGGGCCGCCCTGGTCGGTGAAGGTCTGCCACTCCGGGCCGAAGTCCAGCCCCAGCGATTCGGACAGCAGGGGGCGCACCGGCGTGCGGGGGGGCAGTTCGTCGCGGCCCACGTAGTCCAGGAAGCGGCGGTTGGCTTCCACCAGCAGCCCTTGGCGGTCCAGACGGGCCACGCCCAGGGGCAGGGCGTCCAGGGTGTCGGCCTTGGCCTCCAGCACAGCCTGCTGGTGGTAGTAGTTTTCCAGCGCCATGGCCATGAAGTGGCAGTACACCAGCAGGGCCGACTTGCGGGCCGGGGCCAGGGCGTCCTTGGGCAGGCGCAACTGGCCCCAGTCGATGCCGGAGGCGGACAGGGGCACCCGTTCCTGGCCGGTCTGCCAGGGCAGCCGCGCGAAGGGGGCGGGGCCGGCCTGTCGGAGCGCCGGAGTGGTCTCGTCGCCGCTGAACAGCATGTACTCTTCGCTGCCGGGCACGCGCAGGGCCACTTCCCAGCGTTGCACGTTCCAGTACCAGCGCAACTGCCGCCCCAGGGTGGCGGCCAGCGAGGGCAGCCCGCCCGCCACGTGCGACAGCTCCGCCCCCAGGAAATAGAAGGATTGCAGGGTTTCCAGCGACTGTTCGTACAGCCGGGCGCCGGCAGGACGGTCCTGGATGGCCAGTTGGGCCAGCATGGACTTGAAGCGCTGGGCGCAGGCCTCGCGCAGGTTTTCCAGCCCCTGCTCGTCCAGCGAAAGGCGGCTGCGCAGCAGCATTTCGAACTGGATGATCAGCGCGGGATGGGTGGCCTGTCCGTGCAGCAGGTCGGCCCACTGGGTGCCCAGGATCACCGCCTGGGTCAGCGGCGTGTGGTGGGCCACGCCGTTCAGGTCGTGATGGCTGGCGATGGCGTCGGCGATGGCCTCGGGCAGGCCCCAGCGGTGGATGATGTTGCGGGCCATTGCCGCGTGGTCGGCGCCCCAGCAGGTGTTTTCCAGCGCCAGTTGGTCGCGTTCCAGGCTGGTGATGCAGGCCTTGCCGCGCAGCACCGGGTCTTCGTCGGCGGAGCACAGGTGCATGAACAGGGCAAGGTCTTTCAGCAGCGAGGCCAGGTAGGCCAGGTGGGCCGTGTCGGGCTGCACCCGCAGGGCGATCTGTTCCGCCGCGATGGACGACCAGACCACCAGCCGCCAGTCCTGGTACATGGCCTGCTGGGGGCGCTTCAGTTCGCTGCTCACCCGCTTCTGGAACGACAACGACAGGGCCAGCTTGAGGATTTCCCGCGTGCCCAGCACCGTGGCGGCCCGTTGCAGGTCGGAAACCTTGGTTCCCAGCCCGTAGTAGGGGGAGTTGACCAGGTTCAGTACGGCGGCGGCCAGCATGGGGTCCATGGCCAGGATGCGGGCGATGGTGGAGAATTCCGGAAACGGCGCCACCAGTGCCTGCACAAGTTGCACCATGACCGGGGGAAAGGTGAGTTGCAGGCAGCGATTGATGGCTTCTTCGTCGGCCATGTGCCGACCCTGCGGAACAGTCATGCGCCCCTCCGGTGTGGGGGATTGCGTGGTGCACGGCGCTGCGAAGAGCCCGCCTGCCGTTGCGGGGCCGCGTGGTTTGCGGCGTCGTCCGGTGCGCTTCCGGGCATCGTCATCGTGGTTGCCGGACGCATTCCGGGCGGCATCACCGTCCGCAACGCGCGGCGGCACCGCGCAGCGATGCTACGTGCCGCGATTGAGGACGTAGTCGATGCTTTGCCGCAGGATACGACGTTCCGACGTATCGGGCAATGCATCAAGGCAGGAGGATGCCTTGTCCAGATAGCTGGCGGCCAGTTCGCGCGTTTTCGCATCGCAGCCGCGCGCCCGCAGGTCTGCCGCCACCTCGGCCACCGCCGCATCATCGAAGGTGCCTTGCCGGAACCGCGTCACGAACGCATCGCGGTCCTGCGGCGTCAGTGTTTCAAGGTAGTAGATCAGCGGCGGAGTCAGCTTGCCCTCGCGCAGGTCGCCGCCCACGGGCTTGCCGGTGTCCTTGGACGAGGCGGCGAAGTCCAGCGCGTCGTCCACGATCTGGAAGGCGATGCCGAGGTTCAGGCCGAACCCGGCGGCGGCCTGAACGGCCTCGTCCGGGGCCTGCGCGGCCAGGGCGCCCAACTCGCACGAGGCGCGCAGCATCCATGCGGTCTTGCCGGTGATGATGTCGATGTAGGTATCGTGCCCGTGGTCGGTGGAACGCTGGTGGGCAATTTCCACGATTTCGCCGGTGGCCGTCCGCACGATGGCTTCGGCAATGGTCTCGGTAAGCCGGGCGTCGCCGTAGCGGGCCACTATGCGGTTGGCCAGGGCCAGCAGGGCGTCACCGGCCAGCACGGTTTCCGTCTGGCCGAACACCGTGTGCGCGGCGGGCAGGCCGCGCCGCAGGTCGGCGCCGTCCAGTATGTCGTCGTGCAGCAGGGTGGCCGAGTGCAGCAGTTCCACGGAACAGGCCAGCGGGTACAGGTCCGGGCCGGAGGCCTTGCGGAACAGCCCGCCGCCTTCCGCGCCCAGCGTCCGTGCGGTGAGCAGGGTCAGCAGGGGGCGCAGCCGCTTGCCGCCCGCGCGCAGCACGTGTTCGGCCACGGGGCGCACCAGCGGGTGCAGCACGGCCACCTCGGCGTCGAGCGTCTTGTTGATCCGCGGCAGTTCCGTGGCCAGGTAGGCTTTGAGCTTCAGCATGGGAATGTCCGTTGGGCTTGCGGCCGGGCGTGTCCAGTACCGGCGTGTATGGGCCTGCGTGTATCGTCCGGGCGTGTCGTGCGGCGCTGCCGCCGCGGCCCGGAACATCCGTGTGTCGGAACGGTGCGTCAGTCGGTCAGGAAAAGTTCGCGGGCCAGGGCGCCCAGGGCGTCCAGCGCCCCTTCCAGCGCCCAGTCCTCTGCCGCGCGCGAGCCCACGATGTTGGACATGGTGCGCACCTCGGCAAAGGGCAGGTTGTGGCGCAGGCAGCCCAGGGCCAGGGAAAAGCCCTCCATGTTCTCCATCAGCGGGGCGTGGCGGCGGCACATGGCCTGCGCCCGCGCCGGTGTGCCGGAAACCCCGGCCACGGTCAGCGCAACGCCGCTACGGGCCGCCGCGGGCACGGCAAGGTGCCACTGCCCGAACAGCAACTCGGGCGCAAGGTCGATGCGGTCCCACACCGGGCCGGTCGGGCCTTCGGCCTGCGGAAAGGCGATGCCTTGCGGGTCCACGCCGTGGTCGTCCGCAAGGCCGTATTCCGGCCAGACTTCGGCGGACGCCAGCACGGCGCTGCCCAGCGGGGCGCGCAGCACGTCGAAGGTGCCCGCAACGCCCAGGTTGAGCACGCCGCGCACGCTGCGGTGCGCGCCCAGTACCCGGCCCAGCGACAGGGCCGCGTTGACCGGCCCCACGCCGGTGACCAGCAGC
>NZ_VRYY01000106.1 GCF_015731765.1 Nitratidesulfovibrio oxamicus | reverse complement strand
CCGCCCTGCCGCGCAGGTCCAGCACGGCCAGAGGCAGCAGCAGCGGCCACGGGGCCGCCGTGCGCACGTCCGCCCCGCCGGGCAGAAAGGACAACGGCGCGTTGACGTGGGTGCCGCTGTGCTCGCCCATGGCAAAGACGCGCAGGTCGTAGCCGTCTTCTTCGCGGCTGGCCACATCCAGAAAGGTTACCGGCGGGTCGCCCGGCCAGCGCGGCATGCCGCTGCCGATGGGGTGGGCAAGGTCCACCAGTCGGGTAAAGGTCAGGCCACGGGGCATGCGCCCCCCTCATGCGGCCCATCCCCCACATCCGGCACTTCCGGCCCGGCTCCCTGCGCCGCCACTTTCTTCTCCGCCATTTCCAGACCCGCCGCATCCTGCCGCGAATTGCCGTTGCGATGGCCGCGCACGTCGCGCGGGCCAAGCATCTTGGCTGGGTCCATCAGGTCGTCGTAGTCTTCCGGCCGCATCAGCCCCCGCTCCACCAGCAGGTCGCGCGGCGTGCGCCCCGTGGCGCGGGCGTCCTTGACCACCGTGGCCGCCGCCTCGTACCCGATGACCGGGGCCAGCGCCGTGACCATGCCCAGCGAGCCGTGCAACAGTTCCAGACAACGTTCGCGGTTGGCGGTGATGCCCTCCACGCAACGTACCCGCAGGATGCGCGCCGCCCGCGTCAGGATTTCCAGCGACTGGAACAGGTTGCAGGCCATGATCGGGCCGAACACGTTCAGTTCCAGCTGTCCCGCCTCTGCCGCCAGGGTCACCGTAAGGTCGTTGCCGATGACCTGCTGGCAGACCTGATTGACCAGTTCCGGGATCACCGGGTTGACCTTGCCGGGCATGATGCTGGACCCCGGCTGCACGGCGGGCAGGGATATTTCGCCAAGGCCCGTGAACGGCCCGGACGAGAGCAGCCGCAGGTCGTTGCATATCTTGGAAAGCTTCACCGCCACGCGCTTCAGCAGCCCGGAAAGGGTGACATAGGCCCCGGCGTCGCTGGTGGCCTCCACAAGGTTGGGCGAAAGCGAGAGCGGCAGCCCGGTGATGTCCGCCAGCCGGTCGCAGACCAGCGGCGCATAGCCGGGCACGGTGTTGATGCCGGTGCCCACTGCGGTTGCGCCGATGTTCACCTCGCACAGCAGGCGGGCCACCTCGGCCAGACGGTCGATGTCCTCGCCCACGGTAACCCCGTAGGCCGCGAATTCCGCGCCCAGGGTGATGGGCACGGCATCCTGCAACTGGGTGCGGGCCATCTTGATGACGTCGGCAAAGGCCTCGCCCTTGGCATGAAAGGCATCGCGCAGTTCACGCAACGAGACGCCAAGGTCGCGTGCGTACCACACCAGGGCAATGCGGAACGCCGTGGGGTACACGTCGTTGGTGGACTGCGAAAGATTGACGTGGTTCAGCGGGCTGACCACGCCGTATTCGCCGCGCGCGCGGCCCATCAGTTCCAGCGCGCGGTTGGCGATGACCTCGTTGGCGTTCATGTTCACCGAGGTGCCCGCCCCGCCCTGGATGATGTCCACCACGAACTGCTCGTCAAAGCGGCCTTCGCGCACCTCGCGGCAGGCCTGCACGATGGCCTGCCCCACGTCGCCGTCCAGCAGGCCCAGTTCCATGTTGGCCAGCGCGGCGGCCTTCTTCACCGATGCCAGCGCCTGCACGAAGCGGGGGTGGCGGCCTATGGTCAACCCTGTGACGTCGAAATTCTCCAGCGCCCGCAGGGTCTGCACGCCGTAGTAGGCGTGGGCGGGCACCTTGCGTTCTCCAAGGCTGTCGCGCTCGATGCGGTATTCCATGGGGGATGTCGTCCTTGCTTCCGGGGTGTCAGAATGCCGGGTTATCGGGATGGTGCCGTGGCTGCCCGTGCGGCCGTACCGAAGTGCTGCCCGTGCTGCCCTTGATGCCCTTGATGCCCTTGATGCCCCTATGCCCATCATGGCGTCACCCCATCATATGGGGCACGCACGGTTGCAGCATACCACCCTTGCCGCCGCCCGCCTATGGGCAGCACCGCCACGCAAAAGCGCCCCGCCACCCGGATGGGGTGCGGGGCGCAGTGGATGCGTCTTTTCCGTCCTGCCGTGAATCGGGGTTACTTCGCCGCCGGGGGCAGTACGGTGGCCTTCTTGATGACCACGGGGGTGGTGGGCACGTTCTCGAACGAACCCACCGTGGCGGTGCGCACGGCCTTGATCTTGTCCACCACGTCGGTACCCTCGATCACCCTGCCGAACACGGCGTAGCCCCAGCCCTGCATGGTGGGCGCGCGGTGGTCGAGGAAGGCGTTGTCCTTCACGTTGATGAAGAACTGGGCGGTGGCGGAATGCGGTGCCATGGTGCGGGCCATGGCCAGGGTGTACTTTTCGTTGCGCAGGCCGTTGTTGGCCTCGTTCTCGACGGGTTCGCGGGTGGGCTTTTCGTGCATCTTCTCGTCGAAGCCGCCGCCCTGGATCATGAAACCGTCGATGACGCGGTGGAAGATGGTGCCGTCGTAGTGGCCCGCCGCGACATATTCGCGAAAGTTGGCGGCGGTCTTGGGGGCCTTTTCGTCATCCAGTTCGATGACGATGTCGCCCATGCTCGTTTCCAGCTTGATCACCGTGTGTCCCCTCTGTGCCGAAGCCGCCATGGCGGTTCCGTGACCTGCGAACGCGAAAAGGGCCGTAAGCGCGGCCAGCAGCAACCAACGCATGTTCTGCTCCGGGATTGTGAAAGTTGGATGGGCGAACCGCCCGTGCCGGTGCCATTACCAGAAGCGCCACCGCAGGGCAATCGGCATGGCATGCCAATGGACGGCGGGGCGGCCTCAGGTAACATGCCGCAAACACCCTGCAGCCCTCATCCTTGTGACCACGCTAGATGCCGTAGTATGACAGGCGACGAGGCCCCACACCCACTGTTCTCTTTTCTTCAGGAGCATGACCACACTTGAGGATTTTCGTTCTTCGGCAAGGAAGATTCGCCTTTTGTGAAGGGAGCGTGCGGCAGTCGTTATGCGAGTCCGCGAGCATTACGAATGGCGACCGCAGCGCGCTCTGGCCGTACGTGACCGGAGCAAAAGGCGAATCAGACGACGCCGAAGGGCGAAAGGCCCAAGTGTGGCATACTCCTTATTCAAACGTCAGCCTGTCCTGCCCGACCCCGATGGTCACGTGTTGCCCGTCCTTGAGGTCGCCCGCGATCAGGCGGCGGGCCAGCGGCGTTTCCACGTTGGTCTGCAGGTAGCGCCGCAGGGGCCGCGCGCCGTACACCGGGTCGTAAGCGGATTCGGCGATGAAGTCGCGCGCCGCGTCGGAAAGGTCCACGGTGATCTTGCGTTCGGCAAGGCGCCCCCGCAGCCTGCCCAGCAGCAGTTCCACGATGCGCCCGATCTGTTCGGGCAGCAGCGGGCGGAACATGACGATCTCGTCCACCCGGTTCAGGAACTCGGGCCGGAAGTGGCGACGCATTTCGTCCATCACCCTGTCGCGCACGCCGGGGCGGAATTCGCCCTCGTCGGTGATGCCGTCCAGCAGGTGCGACGACCCGATGTTGGAGGTCATGATGATGATGGTGTTCTTGAAGTCCACGGTGCGGCCATGGCTGTCGGTAAGCCGCCCGTCGTCCAGGATTTGCAGCAGCACGTTGAACACGTCGGCGTGGGCCTTTTCGATCTCGTCGAACAGCACCACGCTGTACGGCTTGCGGCGCACCGCCTCGGTCAGCTGGCCGCCCTCGTCGTAGCCCACGTAGCCGGGGGGGGCCCCGATGAGCCGCGCCACCGCGTGCTTCTCCATGTATTCGCTCATGTCGATGCGCACGATGTTGTCCTCGCTGTCGAACAGCGATTCCGCCAGCGTCTTGCACAGTTCGGTCTTGCCGACGCCGGTGGGGCCAAGGAAGATGAACGACCCGATGGGCCGCCCGGGGTCGGACAGCCCGGCCCGGGCGCGCAACACGGCTTCGGCCACGGCCTGCACGGCCTCGTCCTGGCCCACCACGCGCTCGTGCAGCACGTCGCCCAGTCGCAGCAGCTTCTCGCGTTCCGATTCAAGCAGCCGGGTGACCGGGATGCCCGTCCACCGGGCCACGATTTCGGCCACGTCGTCGGGGCGCACCTCTTCCTTGAGCAGGCGGTTTTCGTCATCGCCGCGCTCGGCGTCGGCCAGCTTGCGCTCAAGCTCCAGCAGTTTGGAATACTTCAGTTCCGCCGCCCGGTTGAGGTCGTAGTTGCGCTCTGCCTCGTCGATGGCCAGGCGGGTACGTTCGATCTCTTCCTTGATGGTGCGCACGGCGTCGATGGAGCCCTTTTCGCGCTCCCACTGGGCCAGCAGGGTGGCCTGCCCGGCCCGCAGGTCGGCCAGCTCGTTCTCCAGCCTTTCCAGCCGCTCGCGCGAGGCGGCGTCCGTCTCGCGGCGCAGGGCCTCGCGCTCGATCTCAAGCTGCATGACCTTGCGGTTCACCTCGTCCAGTTCGGCGGGCAGCGAATCGATTTCGGTGCGGATCAGCGCCGCCGCCTCGTCGATGAGGTCGATGGCCTTGTCCGGCAACTGACGGTCGGTGATGTAGCGGTGTGACAGGATCACCGCCTCCACGATGGCCGAATCGCTGATGCGCACGCCGTGGTGCACCTCGAACCGTTCGCGCAGGCCGCGCAGGATGGAGATGGTGTCCTCCACCGTGGGCTCGTCCACCACCACGGGCTGGAAGCGGCGTTCCAGCGCCGGATCCTTTTCGATGTACTTGCGGTACTCGTCCAGCGTGGTCGCGCCGATGCAGTGCAACTCGCCGCGCGCCAGCATGGGCTTCAGCAGGTTGCCCGCGTCCATGGCCCCGTCGGCCTTGCCCGCGCCCACGATGGTGTGCAATTCGTCGATGAACATGACGATGCGGCCCTCGGCCTTCTCCACTTCCTTCAGCACGGCCTTCAGCCGTTCCTCGAACTCGCCACGGTACTTGGCCCCGGCGATAAGCGCGCCCATGTCCAGCGCAAACAGGCTGCGGTTCTTGAGGCCCTCCGGCACGTCGCCCTTCAGGATGCGGTGGGCGAGGCCTTCAACGATGGCCGTCTTGCCCACGCCCGCCTCACCGATGAGCACGGGGTTGTTCTTGGTGCGCCGCGACAGGATGCGCACCACGCGGCGGATTTCCGCGTCGCGCCCGATGACCGGGTCCAGCTTGCCCTTGCGGGCTTCTTCCACCAGATCGCGCCCGTACTTCTGGAGCGCCTCGTAGGTGTCTTCCGGATTCTGCGAGGTAACGCGCTGCGCGCCGCGCACGTCTTCCAGCACGGCCAGCAACTTGTCCTGCGTCAGGCCGAATTCGCGGGCAACGCGGCCCATGTCGGTGGAGGCGGGTTCTTCCAGAAAGGCGCAGATCAGGTGTTCGACGCTGACGTACTCGTCCTTGAGCCGCCTGGCGAAGTCCTGTGCACGCACCAATGCCTGGTTCAGGCGCTGGGTGACGTAGATCTGCCCCTGGGCCGCGCCGGGGCCGCTGACCGCCGGGCGCTTCTGCAACGCCGCCTCAAGGGCGGCGGCAAAGGCGTCTGGCTTGTAGCCCGCCCGCTCCAGCAGGCGCGGCACCAGCCCCTGTTCCTGACGGATCAGGGCCAGCGCGGCGTGCTCCACGTCCACCTGCTGGTGCCCAAGGCGCACGGCGGTGGACTGGGCCTCTGCAATGGCCTGCTGCGATTTTTCGGTAAACTTGTTGATGTCCATGGCGTTCTTTCCCCCTTGCCCGGCGGGGCCGGGTACGAGCTTCGATGTGCCGAGGGCGGCGGCCTGCGGCCCCGGAAATGCCGGGGGCGGCGCGCCCGTGGCGGAAAATTTCGTGCTGCCCGGTGCGGATGCTCCGCCGCCGGACCGCGTACTCATCTGGTCATGACGCTGGCGGGCCATGACTCTATCAGGCCATGCCCCTAGCTGCCGTACAACTACCGTTGCGCCTCAAGCTCGCGCACCCGGCGTTCCAGCCGGTCGATGCGGTCCAGCAGGTCCACCACGATGGAGCCGCCCAGGCTGTTCAGTTCGAAGTCGGCGCAAATGCGTTCCAGCTTGCGGGTGCGGTATACGTCCACCCGGCGGAACAGATAGCCTTCGCCTGCCGTGCGGCGCGGTTCCAGCCAGCCCAGTTCGATCAGTTCGCCCAGGCGGCTGGGGTGCACGCCGGACACCTGAAGGAATTCCGCCCAGGCGATGAATTCCGAACGGATGGGCAGTTCGCCGCCCTGCGCAGGGCCTTGCCCCCGGTCATATCCGTGATCGTTGCCGTCATCGGGGTACATGTGGTGTCACCTCCGGATGCAAGTCGTGTCGGCGGGGTTCCGCGCCGGTTCCGGTCGTCCTGTCCGCTAGTCGCGCGCCCGGAACGCCGAGGTCCGGGCCAGTTCTTCCCACAGTTCCCGTTCGCGCGGGGTGGCTTCTCCCGGCGTGCGGATGCCGATGCGCACGTACTGGTCGCCGCGCGCCGCCCCCGTGCCCAACCCCTTGCCGCGCAGGCGCAGCTTGCGCCCGCTGCAC
>NZ_VRYY01000105.1 GCF_015731765.1 Nitratidesulfovibrio oxamicus | reverse complement strand
GGCTGGCTCCGCGGGGTCCACGGTGGTCACGCTGCGGGTGCACCCGCCGCTGCGGCTCGGGGCGGGCGCGGGCGCCTTCTCGTTGTAGTCGCCCTGCGTGGCCGAGCGGTGGAACGTCGGGTCGTCCACCCGTTCCGGCGTGGCGGGCAGCTCGTTAAGCCGGACCACCTTGGGGGTGATCAGGATCAGCCGTTCCATGCGCTTGCTGGTCTTGGAATTGGTCTTGAACAGGTGCCCCAGCACGGGAATGTCCATCAGGATGGGAATGCCCGTGTCAGTGGTGGACTTCTGCTCGTAATAGTAGCCGCCGATGAGCAGGCTTTGACCGCCGCCCACGATGGCCTGGGTATTGATCTTGGTCTGCTTGACCGGCGGTATGGCGGTGGAATTGGACGTGCTCGTGGCGGAACTGTTGTCGTTCTGGTCGTCCTGCACGTTGACCACCAGCTTGATGGACTGCCCGCCGTCCTCGTTGCGGATGATGTGCGGGGTGACCCGCAGCACGGTACCCGCCTCGACCTTGAACAGGTCCACGGCCTGGTAGCCCTGCACCTCTATGTAGTAGGTGCTGGTGTTTTCCAGGGTGGCCTGCACGTTGTCCACGGTGAGCACAGAGGGGCGCCCCAGCATGCGGGCCTCGCCGTTCTTTTCCAGCGCGGTGATCTGGGCGAGGAAGTAGTCGGAGCCCATGGTGTAGATGGTGGACAGGGTAAGGCCGTTGCCCAGGGGCTTGCCGGGGCTGGGCAGGGTGGGAAAGGCGTCCGTGCCGGTGGAAAAGTCGCCGCCGCCCGCCCAGCGTTGTCCGCTGCCCGCCGTGCCCTGGTACGTCACGCCAAGGTCGCGCTTGTAGTCGCTGTCGATATCCACGATGGCGGCATGGATTTCCACCAGTTCCACCGGCCTGTCCAGATCGCCGATGACCGATTCGTAGTAGGGCATGCGGTACACGGCGTCATGCACGATGACGGCGTTGACGCGCGGATCGGCCATGATGCTGACCTGCTGCCCCCTGGCCTGGGCGGGCTGCTGCCCCGCCTGCTGCCCCTGTGCTGCCTGGAGTTGCTGGGGCTGGGCCTGCTGCCGCCCCTGCGCCACGAGGCCGGTGCCGGAAAGCTTGTCCACCGTGGCGGTTTCCTGCGTGACGCGGGTGGCGCTGGCGGGTGAACCGGTGACCATGGCCCGCAGGATGCTGGCCACCCCCGGCAGGGTCACCGTCTTGTCCATGCTGTTGACCGAAATGTCTTCGGCCCAGGCGTACTTGAGCGGAAAGACCCGCATGCCGAAGTTGCTGGTCTGCGCCTCCTCGAAGGCGGACACGGCGGCGGAAACCTGGTCCAGGTACCCCTGCGGCCCGGCCACCACGATCATGCCCCCGCCGGGCATGAGGTCGGCGGGCAGCTGCGGCGACAGCACCGACGACTGCTTCAGCGCCTGGTACAACGCCTCGGCGCTCATGACCCGGGGCGAAATGAAGATGCGGCTGGTTTCCGCCTCGCTGTAGAAGTTCAGCGTGGCGCCCACCCGGTACCACAGCACGCCGAAGGCGGCCCGCATGCCCTGCAGGAACTTTTCCGGGGGCACCGCGTCGAACCTGCCGCTGACCGTGCCGGTGACGCCGGGCGAGAACGACGCCCCAAGCCCCTGCGCGCGGGCGAAATCCATGAGCAGGACGGTAAGGTCCTCCTGCTCGGAATAATGGGTGTAAGGCCCCACGAATCCGCCAGATGCGCCGGATCCGCCAGATGCGCCGGACCCGCCGGGCGCGGCCATGCAGGGCGTGGCCGCCGCTGCCAGGCACAGCAGCAGGGCAAGGGTCGGCAGCGCACCGCGCACGACCCGCGCGACGGCCCCCGCGACCGCAAGACGAGGAACGGAAGGAAGCCGCGACCGCAGGACGAGCGACGGATGTTCTGGCTGCAAGGAAACCACCTTTCAACGACCGGATAACCACGCGGCCGACATGCCCGCGAACCTTGCATCCCCCACGCCGCTTCCGGCAGGTTGGGCCTGCACCCGCCCCCGCCACCAAGCAAGATCATTCAGAAACTCTCCGGCCTTGCGGGGCGCGTCGTCGGGCGACGCAGCCTCTTCCGGCGACAGTTGCCGGAACAGAACCAGCGCTCCATCCTCCAAGGCCAGCACGGCACTGCGAGTTCGGGCGCGGCCCACGGCACGCTGGGCGCATTCCGCCAGCAGCGCGTTGGCGGCATGCTCATCGGCAGGCAGGTCGCCCACCTTACCCCGCAGGATGCACATCCTGCCG
Organism: Nitratidesulfovibrio oxamicus; assembly: GCF_015731765.1. Classification (GTDB taxonomy): domain Bacteria; phylum Desulfobacterota; class Desulfovibrionia; order Desulfovibrionales; family Desulfovibrionaceae; genus Cupidesulfovibrio; species Cupidesulfovibrio oxamicus. Next base: position 4,242 of record NZ_VRYY01000105.1, on the reverse strand, counting down.
TCCGGCGACAGCAGTTCCATGTCCAGCCCGCCCTCTAGGCGAAACAGGTACCGTCCGCCCGTGGCGTCGCCGGGTTGGCCCACGGGAATGGGCGGCTTCCAGCCTGCCGCGCTGGCGATGGCTTCTGCCGTTGTACGCATGATGGACATGAAACCTCCCAGATGGTGCCGCAATATCTCGAAGCCCAGCCGGACACGGCAAGCCGCAGGCGGCCCGCCGTGCCCGGCCCGGTACATTTAGCCCAGAATCCGTGCGCGGGTCTGGTTCATGTTCTGCTGAATGGCGTCCATGCTCGACAACGTCTTCTGTATAAGTTGAGACAGGGATTCGTCCAGATCCTTCATGGCATCTCGGGCCGCACGCATGCGCTCGATATTGCCATCCATTTCCTTGATGGCTGCGTCAAAGAAGCCGCCCACGGCCTGACCAACGCCACCCAGCGCCGAATTGATGCCCCCTGCGCCGCTGTTCAGTACGCCAAGTTGGGCGGTGGTCCGGGTTTCCGCAGCGACAGCCGAACTGGTGAACGAGGCCGACATTTTCGGCAGGTTGTGCTGCTGCGCAATGGCTGCGCCCTCGCGAAAGTCGGCTGCCTGCTTCATGCCCGAAGCCTGCACGCTCATGACGGCGAAACCCTGCGCGATGCTGATGGCCCCCGAAACCACACCCATGACCAGTTGGGCCACGGCCTTGGAACGCATTTCGTCGGCCTGCGCGTTGATCTGGTCCACAATGGCCTCGGTCTGTTCCTTACGCATATCGGCGTTTTGCCTGCGCTCTTCGGAGGTCAGCGAGGTGATCAGCGACATCAGCGTGGCCCCGGGCGAAGGTGCCATGCTCAGCGACCCGAGATGCGTCAGCGCATTCTGATGCGGCAGGACAAGGCGCGGCAACTCGGAAGTAACGCTGCCCACGGCGTCGGAAAAGCTGCTGCCAGCGTTCACGGCCCGCAGCAACGCCATGTCCAGCGCCGCCACATCCACGTTCTCGCTTCGGGCAGACTCCACCAACGCGTCGTATTTGGTCGGGTTGAATCCGGGAATATCCCGGACATTCGTAATGGTGGACATGGCTTTGCTCCTATGCGATGGCGGGTGCGCCGCTGAGAATGGCCGTCTGTGCTTCGGCGTTTTCCTGAACGATTTCGCCAACCTTGTTCATCAGTTCCTCTGCCCGCTTCATTTCGGATTCAAGGAACTCGTGATCCAGGTCAATGGCCTGACGAAGGCGTTCGAGAATGGCCTCCAACTCCTTGGAGTCGGCCTGCGACGAAGCGATCTTGTAGTCGATGACCGCCCCGGCGACGGTGCCCGCTCCAGTGCCCACGGCCACCCCAGCGCTGGTAAACTGAGCGATCTGCTGCGCACGTGAAGCCACGTTGAGGGCGGTTTCCGCCGCCTTGGACGACATGGTAGCCGCAGAGGCCCCGGCGTTGGCAAAGCCCGCGCCCAAGCTGAGCCCCACCGAAACTGCCGTTACCACCATCTGCATGGCGAAGCCGAACCACTTGGCCGTCTCGTCGTCCATGCCGCAGGCTTTGCCCAGTTCGGTCATGCCCGCCATAAAACTTATCTTGCCGCCGGATGCCTCACTTAAGATGGCATCGACGGTCATGGCGGCTGCCATCACCCCCGCCGCGATCAACAGCGGGTTGCCGGTGGCCACGCCCACTGCCGTGGTGGCAATGGCGGCAATGGCCCCAACAATAATGCCGATGATCTTGAACGCCTTCAGAAAGCCGTTGAGTACAGACTTGGAGCGCATCTCTTCCAACTGCTTGGATATCTGCTCCAGCTTTTCCTCGTTGACCTTGGCCTGCTCGGCCGCCTTGCCCTTGATCTGATCCACACCGTTCTGGCAGGCCTGACGGCGCTCTGCGTTGCCGATGGCGGCCATGAGCGTCTCCAAGGCCAGAGCAGCGGCAGATGCGGGGGGAGGAGCAAGCACCGGCAGTTCGCCCACGGCGCCTGCACCCGTCTCGCCGCCAACAGGGGGCAGAGTGCCCTCAGTGGTGGCGCGGCGCAGGGTCATGTCGTCTTCGGCCACGCGCCCGACACCGCCAGCGGCTCCGACGCCGCCGATGGTCAGGGCGCTCATGCACCCTCCCCAGCCAGCAGGTCGAGCATGGCCTTGGCCTTGCGATGCATGGCCGCATGGTTTTCGTTGGCCGGGTCGCCCATCACTTCCACCCCTGCGAAGGTGGCCCTAGCGTTTTCCTTGTCGCCCAGCTTCATGTAGCACAAGCCGGCGTGAACGAAGGGCGCGGGGTCGGAAAGGGCGCTGGCCATGCCCGCCATGCCGTAGGCGTCGATGGCGGCGGAATACTGCCCGAGCGCCTGACGGCAACCGGCAAGCCCCATCCAGTAGCGTTCGTCGTTGTGGTCGTAAAGGCAAAGCGCACGGAACACGGTTTCCGCGTCAGCGTGGCTGCCCGCCGTGTAGAGGTTGTAGGCCAAGGCGTAGCCCGCCTCCAACTGTTCCTGCTGCACGTTGCACACTGCCCCCAGGGAAGCCCCCTGAAAGAAGCCCTCCACCATGGTATTCAATTGCTCTTCGCTGAACTGCGGCGCGGCGCCGGCTTCGCTGTCAAGACGCATACGAACTCCTCGAACGGATTGGGGTGGGAGATGTCTTGAGGCACCGGCGCAGCTGCGCCGCACGCCTTGTCGGGCACATGCTGTGCTAACGGCCCGAAGCCAACGTCTGCAGGGTCTGGTTGCCCTGCTGAATGGCCGAGTTGGCGCCTTGCAGGTACGAGTTGTACTGGCCCATGAAGTCCTGAACGAAAACCATCAGCTGCTGGGTATCGGTGCCCAACTGGTCACGGAAGGCGGTCAACGACTGAATGTTGTATTCCCACTCGTCCTTGTTGTGATGCACGTCGTTGCCCTTGGTGTCATACTTCAGGCCGTTCTTGTCGAAGTAGGTCACCATTTCGGGGGGCATGTCGGCGGCTTTACCGCTGGTCTTGGCCTGATTTTGCAAATCACGCGCCTTGGCGATCATGGTGGCGCATTCCTTCTGCGCTTCCTGACTCTTCTGGATCTTGTTAATGTTTTCCATGGCCCCGTTCTTGGCCAACTGGGCCTGCGCCAAGTTCAGCTTGGCGAAAAGCATCTGCAAGCTCTGCGTGGGGCCAAGGTTGATGGAATCCATGATCGACGTAACGCTGCTGTTGTTATTGACCTGCGACATGGAAAACTCCTTTGGATTGCGTGCGGAAGCGGGTTACAACGCCCGGATGCAGTCTACAGGCGAACAGCGCCCCGGCGGCCCGCGCCGGGGGCCTTGGCCGCTGCGGTAGCGGCGGGACGAGCCTGCCCGGCCCGGCTTTCGCCTTCACGGCGGGCGGCCTGCTGCGCCGCGTCGAACGCAGTGCGCACTTCGGCAGGCAGCTTATCCATGTCGATGGTGTCAAGATCAGTAGCAGCGATGCCGCCTGTCTTCATCTGCGCGTCGAACTGGGCGTTCAACCGCGACAGTTCGTCCTCAAGCTGCCGCAGCTGTTCCTGCTGAACCTCAAAGTCCTTCTCGGTGAAAGCCATGGTGTCCTCCTGCCTGGTGAAGTGAATGAACCCGCCATTGCAGCAACGATGCCAAACCCGACCACGGCGCGAAACCCTTGTCCGCGCCGGGCCCGGCCCCTGACACCCAAATCGCTGCAAACCAACTTGCCATCCCCCAATCCAACAATGTCAGCACACGAAAGCCCATCTGCAAAAAATATTGGCACACAAAGCACGCAACGCATGGTCCACAGGCCGCTAGCGCACAAAACATACAAAAATGCGGCGTACGCCGCCAAGGTGCATGGTACACGATAGCACACAGCTGGCCTGCCCGGAACATGTGCGGCAAGGGCGCACCCGCAGCCTGCAGTTTCGCTTGGGGACGAAACTCGGTTGCACCGCGTGTTTGCCATGTGAGCACGGTTGCCGAACACCCCGCTACTATGGCATTTTCGCCCGACGTTCACATATCGGAAAATACGCCGCAAACCAATGATGTCCAGTTACCAAGGTCGCCGCGTCACGGCAAGAGCCAGTATTTGAAAGCGCCAGTGTTTTCTTCGTCATGGCGTGATTCTCGCAAGGGCTGCGCCAACGCGGCCCACGGCCAAGGAGAGGACGATACCCATGAGCTTCGATTTTCGTGTCAACGCCCAGGCCGCTTCCGCCACCGTGGGCGCCGCGCGGGGCGACAGGCAGGCGGCGGACGCGGCAACCGGCTCGCTGCTCGGCC
>NZ_VRYY01000104.1 GCF_015731765.1 Nitratidesulfovibrio oxamicus | reverse complement strand
AGGTCCGGGGTCACCGCCGCGCCGGAGCGTCCGCTGGCGTCAATGCCAACGGGCGCGGGCGCGCCGGGTTGGTGGATCAGCCAGAAGCCGTCGCCGCCAAGTCCGGTCATGTGCGGATAGACGGCGCACAGGGTGGCGGCTGCGGCCACCACGGCCTCCACGGCGTTGCCGCCCTCGCGCAGGATGGCCAGCCCGGCCTGCGAGGCGAGATGATGGGGGGTGACGACCATGCCCCTGCGGGCGCGCGGCGTGTGCAGCATGACCGGGCTCCTTGGCGTTGAAATTTCAACGGGCATCCGCTGTCGGCCATGCCGCCAGCCTGCCCGTCTGCGGCCTTGCGCCGTCTGCATCCGCCCCTACCAGAAAGTTTGAGGGAGGGGATGGGGTCCGGGGAAGGGGAGGGTACTTTTCAAAGTACCCTCCCCTTCCCCGGTTCGTCTTCTCTCTTTCTCTCTCTTTCCCCTACCCCCGCAGCCTCAGGTAATTGCGGAACAACCGGCGGCTCATGCGCGACCAGGTATCGAAGTCTGCGGTGGATTCCAGCCCGGGAACCAGCGCCTTGACCACGGGGAATTCCAGGTCGGCGTGGGTGAGTTCCACGTACACGGGGGCCATGCGGTTGACGGCGAACAGGGTTTCCAGCAGCGCCAGATTGCGCTGGGGCGATTCCAGGCTCAGGTCGGGCAGGTCTTCCAGCTTGCGTTCCGGCAGGCCGCGCACGCCGGGGCCGGAGGGGCCCCCGTTGGGGTAGGCGAAGGGCGTTTCGGTCATGGCGGAAAGCACGGCGCGCCGACCGCAAAGGCCTGCGCCGGTGCCGCGCGCCACCTGCCCGCGCGGCCCAACCACAAAGCACTTGTAGCAGGGCACGCCGAACTCGGTGGTCAGATCCTGGAACTGGATGTGGATGCCGCGCGCGGCGTAATCGTCCAGCAGGGATTGCAGGCGCGCATCGTCGGTGACCAGGCGGAAGCACTGCGCGCGGTCGTAGGGTACGGTGGCTTCGGCGTCACGCTCGAGAATTTCGGTAAGCGCGGCCACCTTAGCCTCGGCCATGATGTTGCCGGTGGCAAGGCCCGTGGATCCGGACGCCGAGAACAGGGCAATTTCATCAAGATTGCAGAACAGATAGGCCATCTGCGCGGGCACCAGCACGGGCCGCGTGCCGCCCGTGTCGTCGGGGGTGTGCCCGGTGAGCCAGTACAGGGGCTGGTCCTGATATGGGGCTTCCAGCGGGATGGCGTGGGGGGGCAGCACATCGCGGCCATCGGCCAGCAATTCGGACAGGCGGGCGCGCAGCAGCGGCTGCGGCGTGGCCCGGTCGAGCACATGCAGTTGGCCATCCATTTCGCCGACAGAGACGTACGACGAGGCGCGCTCCACCATCTCCATGGCGTACGAGGCGCGCGCATCGGCCAGGGACAGGCCGCGCCCGTAGGTGGTGCCCTCGCCCTTCAGGGTGTAGTCGAGCGCGCCGCAGCGCACGGTCATGTCCACGTTCCAGCGGCGCAACAGGGCGATGGGCGAAAGGGACGCCTCGTGGCGCATCTCTACCCCGGCGATGATGCCGTTTTCCACCAGCCGCTCCAGCGCGAGGGAAGCCGTCTCGTGCGAAGGCGGGCGCTGCCAGGGGGCGGGGTCTGCGGGGGCCATGGCCAGGAGGGCGCGGATGTCGGCGGCGGTGACCACCGGGCGCTCCGGACCATCGAGAATCTCCGCAGGGTCGTACAGCGGGGGGATGTCCATGTCCTCCAACTGCGGCAGCATGCGATGGTTGTGCATGTTGTCGCGGAACACCTCGCACCAGGCGCGGTGCAGGTCGCGGTCGGTCTGGGTGTGCCAGCGCAGGGCGATGTGCGGGGTGGCTGCCTCGATGGCGGCAAGGGCTTCCGGCGCCGGGGTCGGAGCCGCCGCAAGGAGGCCGGAAAGGTTGGGGTTCAGCAGGCACGCCTCGCGCAGCAGGGCTGCGGTGGCGGGACGGGCGATGGGGGCAAGGGCGTCCAGAAGGGCGGCCATGCGTTCCGGCGGGAACACGGCGGCAAGGCGCAGCAGATGGCTGTGCAGGAATTCGTCGAGGGGGGCGGCCTCCAGTCGGTCGAGGCCCTGCTCGAAGGTCATGTCCGCAGGCGGCTCGCAGGCGAAGTAGCCCGTGGTGGCCTCCGTGGAGGTGTGGGCATAGCGGTAGTGCAGGGTGGGGAGGGCGGCGGCGGGGGCCGCGAGCTTGGTCGAATCGGGCATGGGTCCTCCGTGAGTGTGCGTGGGGATGGCATAGCGTATGGGCGGCAGGGGGGGAAGGGGGGATGGTGGGAGAGAGGTGGTGCGTGGTTGCACCCGGCTTCTACGAAGACAGTTGTGGCTGTTGGCCACGCTTGATTTCGTTATGCTTCCGGCGGGTGGAGGGGGGAGAGGTGGTGCGTGGTTGCACCCGGCTTCTACGAAGACAGTTGTGGCTGTTGGCCACGCTTGATTTCGTTATGCTTCCGGCGGGTGGAGAGGGGAGAGGTGGTGCGTGGTTGCACCCGGCTTCTACGAAGGCAGTTGCGCCCCGTTGATCACGCCCGATTTCGTTATGCCTCCGGCGGGCAAGGGGCCGCTAAGCGGCAGCCCCTTGCAACCCCGCGCTCCGGGGGGCTTCGCCTCCCCTGGACCCCCAACGTATCCTGCGCCGCATTCTTACGCTGGGCAGCTTCCCTGCGGCGCTGGCGCGCCTCGGGCGATCTGCCCGGCTGAATGCGTATGCGCGCATGGCTCCCGGTGGCATCGCACAACTAAGGTGCCACTACTCACGCCCTCGTTGCGACGCATGTGCCGCCGTCAAAGCCCGGCGTCACACGCTTCTACGCACGGAACGCGGGCGATGGACAAACGCGTTGTTGTCTTGTGGTCACCTGCTTACTTCCATGAAGATGCACTCCCTTCGCTTGAGCGTAAAACCTTAGCGCGGCGATACGCATCCGAAGCCGGAGATCGCCGCCGGAGGCTTTGCGACGGCGGAAGCTCCGGCGGTAACGGATGCGCGCCGCGAGGTGGGTGAAGGTAAAGGCACCCTCGTTGTGCCATGCCGCCGGGAGTCATGCGCACATCGCATTCCCGTCGCAAGATCACCCGAAGGCGCCCTGCGCCGCAGGGAAGCTGGAGACGAAGGAATGCGGTGCAAGACTACTCGGGGTTCCAAGGGGCGGAGCCCCTGGAACGCGGGGGTGCAGGGGGTGTTCGTTACAACACCCCTTGCCCGCCGGAGGCATAACGAAATCGGGCGTGATCAACGGGGCGCAACTGCCTTCGTAGGGGCCGGGTGCAACCACGCATCACCTCTCCCCCCTGCCCGCCGGAGGCATAACGAGATCGGGCGTGATCAACAGGGCGCAACTGCCTTCGTAGGGGCCGGGGCAACTGCGCGCGCCCCTCTTCCTCCCCACACGCACGCCAAACAACAAGGGGGCCGCGTTTCCGCAGCCCCCCGTACAACTATCCAGTTCAATCTCGCGTGCGCCGTACATAACCGCGCAGCGCCTACCCCCTATTGCGCCGCAATCCACTCCATGGCCGCGTGCAGGTCGAGAGTGCCGGTGTAAATGGCGCGGCCGGTGATGGCCCCTTCCACGCTTGAGGTCAGCGTCAGCGGGTACAACGCCCGCACGTCTTCCAGCGTGGCCACGCCGCCCGCCGCGATGACCGGCACTGGGCACATGCCCGCCAGCCGTTCCAGCGCGGCAAGGTTCACCCCGGTCTGCATGCCGTCGCGGTCGATGTCGGTGTAGATGACAAAGGCGGTTCCGGCGTCCAGCAGGCGGGGCAGCACGTCATCAACGGTCAGGCCGGAATCGGTCACCCAGCCCTTGGTCTTCAGCCTGCCGCCCTCGGCGTCCAGCGAAACCCCGATGCGCCCCGGAAAGGCGGCGCACAGGCGGGCGTACAGGTCCGGTTCCTCCAGGGCCACGGTGCCGATGATCAGGCGCTCCACCCCGGCGTCGAGATAGGCTTTCGCCGTGGCCTCGTCGCGAATGCCGCCGCCAAGCTGCACCGGCACGGAAAGGTCGGCGCAGATGCGGCGGATCAGTTCGAAGTTGGCGGGCATGCCGCTGAAGGCCCCGTCCAGGTCGATGACGTGCAGCCATTTGGCGCCCTGGTCCTGCCAGTGGCGAGCCATGGCTGCCGGATCGTCGGAAAACACGGTTTCTGCGTCGGCGCGGCCCTGCCGCAGCCGCACGCAGCGGCCATCCTTGATGTCCACGGCGGGGAACAGGATCACAGGCCAAACTCCTTGATGGCCTTCCGCATTCCTTCCCTGGCCAGGTCAAGGGCCGACAGCCACTTGCCCTTGCGCCCCACGAACTTGCCCACTTCCAGCAGGTTGTCCGCAAGGCCCATCTGCTTTTCGTCGTAGTTGGAGCGCATGACAAGGGTGCCGCCCTTCACGTCGATGAGGAAGACATCCATCATGATGCTGGCCGATTCGGTAACGCCCATGTCGCCGCCCTTGCGTTCGCGCATGTCGACGACCTGGGGCACCAGCAGAAAGTCCACCTCGGCCTTGCGGCCCACTTCCACCCAGTAGGCCAGCGCCTGCGGACGCCCGCCGGTGCGGCCTTCTGCCTGGGGGGCAAGCGAGGGCTTGGTGGCGGCAAAGCTGTATACACGCTTTGTTTCGGCGCGCAGGATGTCGCCGAAGGTGCGGTCAAGGTCGGCAAAGGTTTCTTGCGATACCCGCTGCTGGTCCTCTGGGATGTACCCGGCCAGCAGGTCGGCCATGGCCGTGGGCTGGGTGAAGGCTGCCACGCCGATGGTGGCCTCCGGCAACGGAGCCGGGCCTCGCTGGCGCTGCGAGCAGCCGGGCAGGGCGACGAGCAGGGTGAGGACGAGCAGCGCGAGCAGCGCGCCCGACACCGGGAAGGCGATGAAACCGCGATGGGTACGCATCAGTCTAGGCTCCCTTTGGTGCTGAGCAGCGTCTCGCGGTCACGGCGCACCGCCTGCCGCAGGGCAAGTCCCAGCCCCTTGGCGGCGGATTCCAGCAGGTGGTGACCGTTCCTGCCGTACAGGAACGAGACGTGCAGGTTCATGCGGGCGGCCGAGGCAAACGCCTTCAGGAATTCGCGCCACAGGTCGCGTTCCTGCCCGGCGATGACGGGCGGCAGAAGATCGTCCCCGCGCCATTCAAGCCACGGGCGACCGGAAATGTCGATGCATACGTCGGCCAGGGCCTCGTCCATGGGCACGCGGGCAAAACCCACGCGGGCGATGCCCGACCGTTCGCCCAGGGCATCGGCCAGGGCCTGCCCCAGGCACAGGCCCACGTCTTCCACGGTGTGGTGGGCGTCGATATCCAGGTCGCCGGTACAGGACAGGGTAAGGTCGAATCCGGCCCAGAACGCGGCCAGGGTGATGACATGGTCAGCCATGCCGAACCCGGTATGCACGTTGACAAGGCCCTGCCCGTCCACCACGAGGTCGAGGCGGATGGAGGTTTCCTTGGTTTCGCGGAACACGGCTGCGCTGCGCTGGCTCATCTCGGGCTCCTTCCGGGGGGCTGGGTTCATGTGTGGACCTTTGCGCGCCGTAGCGCGGAGCTAGTCGCCCTGCACTACCTTGTCGGGGCCGGGTGTTTCTTCCTCGCCGGCCTCTTCCCCTTCCGCGTCCTCGCCGTCTTCCGTGCCGGGCTTCTTCTTGCCGAACACGGCAGCAACGCCGATGCTTATTTCATACAGCACAAGCATGGGCGCCGCCATCATCATCTGCGAGAAAACATCCGGCGGGGTAAGGATGGCGGCCACGACGAATATGGCGAGGATGGCGTACTTGCGGGTCTTGCGCATCCACTGCGCGGTGACGATGCCAAGCCGCGCCAGGAAGAACGCGAACAGCGGCATCTCGAAAATGAGACCGAAGGCCAGCAGCATCTTGAGCGTGAAGCCCAGATACTCGTCCAGCTTGGGCATGGGCGCGATGGTGTCGGTGGCGAAGCCCACGAAGAACTCGAAGGCATACGGAAACACCTGGAAATAGCAGAACGCCGCGCCCGCCACGAAGAACAGCGCGGATGCCCCGGCAATGGGAATGACGTGGCGCTTTTCCTCGTCGTACAGGCCGGGCGCGATGAACAACCATATCTGGTAGAACAGGTACGGGCTGGCCAGAAAGGCCCCGGCCACCAGCGCCACCTGCATGTAGACGAAAAACGCCTCCGGCAGCGCGGTGTAGATCAGCTTGGAACCGGACGGCAGCGCCCGGGTCAAGGGGATCATCAGGTAGTTGAAGAGCTGTTCGGCAAAGCCGTAGCAGGCGAAGAAGCCCACGCCCAGCGCGATGAGGCTGCGCACCAGGCGTACGCGCAGTTCGGAAAGATGGTCCAGCAGGGTCATGGAGCGGCCACCCTCGGCGGCGGCTTCGTCTTCCTTGCTGGCGCGGTCCACGGCCTCGCTGAGGTCGCGCGGGGGGGCGGACACCACGGCGGTCTCCGGGGCGGAGGCTGCGTCGGTGCCATCCGGGGGCGGGGTGCCGTCCCCGGGG
>NZ_VRYY01000103.1 GCF_015731765.1 Nitratidesulfovibrio oxamicus | reverse complement strand
TGGTGTTCGGGCTGCGCCCGGCGCGGCAGGCCGCCGCGCTGGACCCCATCCAGGCCCTGCGCGGGGGTGAGTGATGCAGCGGCTGCGCATTGCCCTGCGTTCGCTGGCCGCCCACCGCATGCGCACGGTGCTGGCCATGCTGGGGGTCTTTCTGGGTGCGCTGGCGCTTACCGCCGTGCTGCACATCTCCAAGGCCATGGTCAAGAAGGCCGACATCGAGACGCAGCGCCTTGGCCCCAACCTGTTGCAGGCCCTGTCCGGGCAGGCCAACTTCCGGCGTGAAGGGTCCACCCGCGTCACCGGCATGACCACCACCTTCAGCCTGGAGGACGCCCGCGAGATTCTGGGCACCGTGCCGCAGGTGCGGCTGGGCGTGCCCTACGCCAGCGGCTCCATGCCGGTGCGCCATGGCCGGGTGAAGACGGGCAGCCAGCTCATGGCGTCGCCCCCCGCCTATGCGCAGGTGCGCATGCTGGAAACCGAGCATGGCCGCTTCTACAACGACGAGGAAGAGGCCACGCAGGCCAAGGTGTGCGTGCTGGGCTATGCCATTGCGCAGCGCCTGTTCGGCGACCCGGCGGAGGCCGTGGGCAAGCAGGTGTTCTTCTTTCGCGCCAACGTGCTGGTGGTGGGCGTGCTGCCCGAAAAGGGGCAGGACGTGACCGGGGCCAACCTGGACGAGATGGTGTTCACCCCGCTGTCCACGTACATGCGCCGCTTCACCAATCAGGACTGGATCAGCGGCGTGTTCATGAACCTGCACGACCAGAACGACGAGGCCGCCGCCAAGACCGCCGTCACCGACATCCTGCGCCGCCGCCACCACATGGGGCCAAGCCGCAAGGACGACTTTTCGGTCATCTCGGCGCAGGATTCCGCCCGGCTGCGCAACCAGGCGCTGGAGCTGGTGTGGACGCTGGGGGTGCTGTCGTCGTCCATCTCGTTTGCGGTGGGGGCGCTGGGCATCCTGTCCATCATGATCCTGCTGGTGCGCGCCCGCAGGCTGGAAATCGGCATCCGCCGGGCCGTGGGCGCAAGCCGCACGGTGATCATCCGCCAGTTCCTGGCCGAGGCCGGGGTGATGGCCGGGGTCGGCGGCGCGGCAGGCGTGCTGGCGGCTGTCGGCATCGTCACCGTGGTGTATGCCGTGGGGGATTTCCCGTACCTGTACGACCCGCTGCTGATCGGGGGGGCGTGCGTGGCATCCGTGCTGCTGGGGTTGGTGGCCGGGGCGTACCCGGCGTGGCAGGCATCACGGGTGGAGGTGCTGGAGGTGCTCAGGAATCCTGAGTAGGTGGGGGATGTGGGAATAGTAAAAGGGAGGGGGCGTGCGCAATTGCGTCCGGCTTCCACGAAGGCCGTTCTGCCCCTTTGACCACGTCAGATTTCGTTATGTCTCCGACGGGCAAGGGGCCGCAAAGCGGCGGCCCCTTGCATCCCCGCGCTCCAGGGGGGCTTCGCCACCCCTGGACCCCCAACATATCCTGCACCGCATTCTTACGCCGGGCAGCTTCCCTGCGGCGCTAGCGCGCCTCGGGCGATCTGCCCGCCTGAATGCGTATGTGCACATATCTCTCGTCACCTTGCCGACAGTTCGGGTTATGCCTTTACCGTCAGTCGAGTTGCGGTGCACCCGCAACGCCGGAGCTTCCGCCGTCGCAAAGCCTCCGGCGGCGATCTCCGGCTGCGGGCGCAATCCGCGCGTATACCGCACCATGCCTGAAGGGCCTGACGCCTTGCCCCACTGCAACGACAGACCAGCCGCACAGAGCCGAATGCTGCTCAAGAGCTACGTGATGTGCGTGGAAGCGTGTGACGTCGGGCCTTGACGGCGGCACATGCGTCGCAACTGGGGGCGAGGGCAAGGGCACCTAAGTGAGATAGGGGCGACGAGAGATTCGGGCACATACGCATTCAGCCGGGCAGATCGCCCGAGGCGCGCCAGCGCCGCAGGGAAGCTGTCCGGCGTAAGAATGCGGTGGAGGACGACACGGGGTTCCAAGGGGCGGAGCCCCTGGAACGCGGGGATGCAAGGGGCCATCGTTCCATGGCCCCTTGCCCGTCGGAGACATAACGAAATCGAGGGTAATCAAAGGGGCGCGACTGTCTTCGTAGAAGCCATGCAAGCCACGCACCACCCCATCCCCACCCGCGAAGCGTTCTACTCGTTCCCGTTCTTCCTCTCCCACCACGCACGGTCCGGCCCCAGAAACCACCAGTCGGTGTGGTCGGTTTCGGCAATGGTCCTGGCAAGTTCGCGGCCTTCCTCGGTGCGCAGCCTCTCCAGCGCGCTTTCCATCCACTTGCCCGCGTACTTGTTGCCCAGGTCCAGTTCGCGCTTCAGGTTCAGGATCAGGTCCAGCTGGTCCGCGTCGTGGGCCAGTTGCGCCTCGGACGTTTGCGAGGCCTCCAGGTCGTCCCAGAACTCCAGCATGTCCACCTCGAGGCCGGTGCCTTCGGCGGCGTGCACCACGGCATCGCGGGGCTTCGACGTATTGTAGATGCGATTGACGTAGTTGAAGTCGCCAATGCGCGCCTCGTGAAAGTCGTGGAACAGGCACAGCATGGCGGTACGGGAAGGATCGGCCCCGGCCATGCGGGCCAGCACGTAGCCGATGATGGCGGTGCGGAAGGAGTGTTCGGCCACGTTCTCGTTGCCGGTGCCGAGAAACTGGTAGCCGGTGCGCGGCGTGAGGCGCAGCATGCCCGCCTCGTTCAGGAAATCGACGATGCGCTTCAGGCGGCCGCGCCCCTGAAGGTTCAACTGCGGATTGCAGGCGGTCATGGCAAGGCTCCGGAAGAAATGACGTCGGCCGCCAGCGCCCGGCGACAAGCCGCCGGATGCGCCGTGCGGCGCGCCCGTCCGGCATACGGCATTTCCCCTGCGCTGTCCAAACGGCCCGGCGCTCCGGAATGGCAGCCCACGCCCCTGCCCCGGTCCGCCGTCCGGTCAGGCCACAACGGGCCGCTTCAGGTCACCTTCATCGAATCACGCCGCATCTTCCTGCATCCGGCGCCGCACATCCCGCACGCCGCCCTACACCGGCTCCATGCTCCCCCAGCGCCTGCCGCACAGCCGGAACAGCACCAGCGCGAACACGGCCCCCAGGGTGTCGGCCAGCATGTCCTTCTGCGCGTCCCACACGTCGCCCTGGCTCCCCAGAAAGGCCAGCCCCGCCTCGCCGCCCTCGGCGTCGGCCACCAGCCATTCCAGGATTTCCCACCCGCAGGCCACGGCCATGATGACGAACAGCGCGAAAAACATGGTCACCACCGGCCCGGCCAGGCGGCGGCGCGTGAGCAGTTCCGCGAAGGCGTAGGCATAGAAGCCCACGCTGAAATGGCCCACGCGGTCGAAATGGTTGCGCGCAAAGCCGAAGGCATCGGTAATGACGCCGAACGGCACCCGCGTAAAGGTGTAATGTCCCCCCACGGTATGCCAGAACAGCCACACCGCCATCAGCAGGTAGGCGGCGTTGCTGAACCGGAACCTGCGCGCCGTACCCGCCAGCAGCAGAAAGACGGCGATCACGGGCGTGCATTCCAGAAACCACACCGTGCGGTCGTACGGGGCGATGCCCAGCACCACGAACATCACCACGAACACGGCGGCCAACACTTGCGGCAGGCGTGATGGAACGGCTGGCATCTCGGGGGAATGCGCGGCGGGGGTGACCATGATGGCCTCTCTTCTGCGGTACAGAGGGTGATGGGATGCGCGCACGATGCCGCAGGGGCGGACAACTGTAAACAACCGCCTGATGACGACACGAAAAAAGACGGGCCGTGCATGCGGCCCGCCCCGTACGTGCCGGTTCTCCCGCCGTCCTGCTGGCGAATGGCGGCTGGCGATGGCTACACTTCCCCGTCCGGGGTTTCGCCCTTTTCCGGCAACGGAATGATGCCGTCCGCATCCAGCCGGTGCCGGGTCCTGTTTTTTTCCACCACGGCCACGGAAGTATTGGCGTAGCAATACACGCACATGTGCCCGCAAGTGTTGTACATGCCGATATCCTTGCTTTCCACGCACCCGCATTCGGCCCGCTGCCCCCTGTCTTTACGCAGATCCTTGCGCAACAGGGGCTCCAGCCGTTGCGGCACGCCCAACACATGCTGGTCAAGCCGGATGCCGAGATGCCGTTGCAGCTTCACGTTGCCGGGGCGGCATATCCGCGCAAAGAGATCTCCGTCCACGCACTTGTTGAGATCGATGCCGTAACGGGCAAACGACCTGCGTTCGCCGCACGTCGCGGGTGTGAGTTGCCGGGATGCCGCATAGTCCGCAATCATTTCCGCCAGCCGGTCCTGCTCGTCGAACGAAGGTTCCCGCAGCAGCGGCTCCTGCTGCGCCTTGACGTTGCGCTGCACCTTGGCATAGGTCCCCACGTCCACGAAACTGAAGACCAGTTGCCTCGTGTACGGGGCCAGCGCATCACCCACGCGACGGATGCGCTCCATCACCCCGTCCGCGTCCAGCCCCTCGGCAAGGCAGATGGGATCATACCGCCACACCACCCGCTCGGGTCCCCAGCGGCGCGACAGGGCCGCGAACGTCTCGATGCGCTCCGCCAGCGGCGGCACGCGGGGTTCGTATCCTTCCGCCTCGTAGTCGTTGACCGTGAACTGGAAATAGAAGTCGTACCCCCTGTCGTGGATTTCCTCCAGGCAGGGCAGCAGCGGCTTCGCATTCTTGGTCCAGAACACGATGCCGCCCGCCGCGCGCAGGTCTATGCGGAAGTCCTGCTGATTGAAGGGATTGCGCCACCGCACATACCCTTCGCGCAGGCGACGCACGAACCATTCCGCGTAAAAGGCCGGAATATCCGTGGACCGGCTGGCGGAAATGATTCCGGGCGTCAGCACCCGCCCCTGAAAGTCCGGGGAATCTTGCACGTTCTTCTCCCTGTCAACGTTCACGCGCATCCTATCGTGCAGTTTGCGGCAAACCTTCAAGACGCAAAAAAAACCGGGCCGCTTGCGCGGCCCGGTCGAGCGTGTCTGCCAAAACCCCTCCACCTTACGGTGTGTGCCCTAGCCGCCCAGCAGCTGCATGGCCATACGCGGCAGGGAGTTGGCCTGCGAGAGCATGGCGACGGCAGCCTGCGTCAGGATCTGCTGACGGGTGAATTCGGTCATTTCGCTCGAAACGTCCACGTCCGAAATCCGCGATTCGGCGGCCTGCAGGTTTTCCGACTGGATCTGCAGGTTGCTGATGGTGTTTTCCAGACGGTTCTGGAGCGCACCAAGGTTCGCGCGAATCTTGTCCTTCGAGATGATGGCGTTCTCGATGCCTTCCAGGGCGGCCTGCGCGGCAGACTGCGTGGAGATCGACTTGCCCTTGCCTTCCGCTGCCTGGCTGCCCACGCCCAGCGCCGACGCCGTGGAGGTGCCGATGCGGATGTAGTAGTAGTCTTCCGAGCAGTCGTTGGCCGAACCGAAGTGGACCTTCAGCTTGCCGGTGGACACGAGGCCGGAGCCGTCGTGGGTGGCGCCGGACAGGTTGCCGTTGAGCAGGTGGATGCCGTTGAAGTCCGTCGAGTTGGCGATTCGGGTGATTTCCGAGGCCATGGCCTGGTATTCCGAATCGATGATGAGACGCTGATCCGAGGTGTAGGTACCGGTAGCGGCCTGTTCGGCCAGTTCCTTCATGCGGATCAGCTTTTCATCGATGACGCCAAGGGCGCCGTCGGCGGTCTGGATCAGCGAGATGGCGTCGTTGGCGTTACGCACGCCCTGGTTCAGGGCGGCGATGTCCGAACGCATCAGTTCGCGAATGGCCAGGCCGGCCGCGTCGTCAGAGGCGGCGCCAACACGAAGACCCGACGACAGTCGGCGCACGGACGTGGACAGGTTGCCGTACGACGAGCTGAGGTTGCGGGCGGCATTCATTGCCATCAAGTTGTGATTGATTACGAGAGACATAATATTCCTCCATGAATATTGCGCCGTTCCGGGCGGGGCACCACGCCGACCGCATCCATGCGATCATCCGCCGTTCATGCCCCTCTTTTCGGCCTGCCCATGTGAAACTATAGGGGGCGGCCTTCACTTTTCTTTACGCTTGTCCGGATAAACCGGATTCGGGCAGGATTCGGGACGAATGCAGGCGGACATGAGGGGGTCGCAGCAGGCGCGGGTTGGCGACCGATCCGTCCCCGCCGCTACCCGATACCCCCGACTTGCCCGGAAAAGCAGACATGGTCTGCCCGACCAGTCCGCCGCTTCGCCAGCCGGTTCCGATGCCCTTCGCATGGCCAGGCGTACCCCGCGGTTTGCCATGCCCCGGCGGGGGATGTAGACTGGTTGCCCAGCGCGCAGCGCCAACGCATCACCGGGCGCAACCCGCGCCGACTGATCATCGGCGCGCAGCGCCAACGCATCACCGGGCGCACCCCGCCCGCAGCGCACAGCAAGGAGCCTTTCATGAGCGTTCATCCGGCACCGGAGCGTTCCGCCCCCCGGCAGCAAGCGCGCCGTCCCGTGGGCACGCTGGACGTGCGCGCCGCCAA
>NZ_VRYY01000102.1 GCF_015731765.1 Nitratidesulfovibrio oxamicus | reverse complement strand
CGAGGTGCGGGCCATCGCCGCCATGGCAGAGGCGCAGGCGCGCGGCGGCGAAGATGTGGGCCGCGCCGTGGCCGAGGTGGACGCCATCGCCCGCGAAACCGCGCAGGGCATGACGGAATCTGCCGATGCCGTGGCCGGGCTGTCACGCCTGGCCGGGGAACTGCAACACGTCATGGACGGCATGACCTGCGATGACGGGGGGCAGCCCCCCCGCGATGGCGAGGAATCATAGACAGCGCGCCAATGCTGCGGAATGGGATACTGAGGAAGGCGGTACGACACAGGATTGTAACGGTCGTCACAACAGGCCGTAACCTGCGCTGGATACTTCTTGTGGCGCGTTGACGCTGAACCGCACACAATTACCCCCAACCGGGAACCGTCAGGGAGGTTTGCAATGAAGTCGATCAAGAAAGTGGCGCTGGCCGCCGCGCTTGTGCTGTCGCTGGCCGGTGTGGCCGAAGCCCGCGACCAGATCCGCATCGTGGGTTCCAGCACCGTGTATCCCTTCTCCAGCGCCGTGGCCGAAGAATTCGGCGCCACCAACAAGCAGTTCAAGTCGCCCGTGGTCGAATCCACCGGTTCCGGCGGCGGGCACAAGCTGTTCTACGCGGGCGTCGGCCCCGACACCCCGGACATCACCAACTCTTCCCGACGCATGAAGGTCGAGGAGCTGGAAACCAACATCAAGAACGGCGTCACCGACGTCACCGAAGCCAAGATCGGCTTCGACGGCATCGTCATCGCCCAGAACATCGGCAACGCCGACATGGACCTTTCGCTGAAGGACCTGGCCCTGGCCGTGCTGGAAGAAGTGCCCGTGGACGGCAAGCTGGCGCCCAACCCCTACAAGACCTGGAAGCAGCTGAACCCGGCCCTGCCCGACCGCAAGATCGTCATCTACGGCCCGCCCGCCACCTCCGGCACCCGTGACGCCTTTGTGGAAATGGTGGTCGAAAAGTTCACCGGCAAGGACGAAACCTTCAAGGCCGTGCTGGGCAAGGAAGCCGCCTCGTACAAGAAGATCCGTCAGGACGGTCCCTACGTGCCCGCCGGTGAAAACGACAACCTCATCGTGCAGAAGCTGACCAAGGACACCGAAGCCGTGGGCATCTTCGGCTACAGCTTCCTGGCCGAGAACAAGGACCGCATCAAGGGCTGCACCGTGGGCGGCAACCCCCCCACCTTCGAGAACATTTCCTCGGGCAAGTACCCCATCTCCCGCGCGCTGTACTTCTACGTGAAGGACGCCCACATCGGGAAGATCGCGGGCCTGAAGGAATACGTGGAACTGTTCATGTCCGAAAAGATGATCGGCGATGCCGGTTACCTGAAGACCATCGGCCTCATCCCGCTGCCCGCCGCCGAGCGCGAGAAGGTGCGCAAGGACGTGACCGGCTTCAAGAAGCTGACCGCCGAAGACCTGAAGTAGCAACAGACCGCACGTGCCGGGGAAGGGATGCGCCTTCCCCGGCCTTCACCATTTCCGGGGGGTGCGCGCCCCCCGGCCAACGGGAACGCACATGACCATGGGAAGCGCGTTGCAGATGGCCCTGATGGCCATATTGCCGCTTTCGGTGCTGGCGTACATGGCAGCCCGCCGCAGGGCGGGGGCCGACAATGCGCGGGGCACGGAATTCCATTCGCCGCTCGTGTACTACGGGTGGTATTCGTGCCTGTGGGTGGCCCTGCCGTCCATGGGTCTGTTCGTGCTGGCGGGGCTGCTGCACCTGCTGCACATCGCCACCGTGCCCGGTCCGGTGCTGGCGGGCGGGGGCGTGGCCCTGGCCGCGTTCGGCCTGGTGTGGTCGCAGCGGGCCATCGGGCGCGATTTCCGCGCCATCCAGCAGGTGGAGGGCGTGGTGCGCTGGGCGCTCATCGGGGCCTCGTGCATTTCCATCCTCATCACCATCGGCATCGTGGTCTCGGTGGTGTTCGAGGCCATGCAGTTCTTCCGGCTGGTGAGCCTGTGGGACTTCCTGACCGGCACCAAGTGGAGCCCGGAAACGGCCTTCCTGATTTCCACGGGCCGCGCCGACGGCAACGTGGCCACGCCGGAATTCGGCTCGCTGCCGCTGTTCGCGGGCACCTTCTACATCACCGCCGTGGCCATGCTGGTGGCCGTGCCCATGGGGCTGTTCGCCGCGGTGTACATGGCCGAGTACGCCAGCCAGCGCGTACGCCGCATCGCCAAGCCCGCGCTGGAAATCCTGGCGGGCATCCCCACCGTGGTCTACGGGTTCTTCGCGGCCATCACGGTCAGCCCGTTCATCGTGCACCTGGCCGAACTGGTGGGGCTGGAGGCGGAATACACCAATGCCCTCGCACCCGGCCTGGTCATGGGGGTGATGATCATTCCCCTTGTCTCCTCGCTGTCGGACGACGTGATCAACGCCGTGCCCCAGGCCATGCGCGAAGGTTCGTACGCGCTGGGCGCCACCACGTCCGAGACCATCCGCAAGGTGGTGCTGCCCGCGGCCCTGCCGGGCGTGGTTTCCGCCGTGCTGCTGGCCGTGTCGCGCGCGGTGGGCGAAACCATGATCGTGGTCATGGCCGCCGGGCTCATGCCCAACCTGACGTGGAACCCGCTGAAGAGCATGACCACGGTTACCGTGAGCATCGTGGATTCGCTGACCGGCGACCAGGCCTTCGACAGCCCGCAGACGCTTTCGGCCTTCGGGCTGGGCCTTGTGCTGCTGGTGCTGACGCTGGTGCTCAACGTGGTGTCGCTGGTGGTCATCCGCAAGTTTCGCGAACAGTACGAGTAGGGGGGCACCAGCATGGCATCGTTGTTCGGCATTGACGAAAAGAAGCTGCTGCGCAGGCGGCGCGCGGCGGAAACGCGCTTTCGCCTGTGCGCCATCGCCGCGCTGGTTCTGGCCGGGGCGTTTCTGGTGTTCTTTCTGTTCGACATCGGGCGCAAGGGCTACCCCGCCTTTCAGCAGGGGGAACTGCTGGTGACCGTGAACTACACGACCGAGGCGCACGACAACCCCTACGCGGCCATGGACCCGGATACGGTGCAGATCGTCTCGCGCAGCTTCACCCGGCTCATCCCGTCCATGATGGCCGAGAACAGCAGGCTTATCGGCACCACGCAAGAGATATGGGTGCTGGCCAGCGCGGACACCGACCAGTACATGAAGGGACGGCCCAACCGGCTGAAGCCCAGGCACCAGGCGCTGGTGGACACCATGCGTCAGGAAGGAAAGGCGCGCCTGGCCTTCAACTGGGGGTTCTTCGAGTCGGGCGATTCCAAGTTGCCGGAACTGGCGGGCATTCGCGCGGCGGCCATCGGCTCGCTGTACGTGTTGCTGATCACCCTGGCCATCAGCTTTCCCGTTGGGGTGATGTGCGCGGTGTACCTGGAGGAATTTGCGCCGGACAACCGGCTGACCCAGGTCATCGAGGTGAACATAAACAACCTGGCGGCCATCCCGTCCATCCTGTACGGGCTGCTGGGGCTGGCCATCTTCATCAATTTCATGGGAGTGGCCCGGTCGTCGGCCCTGGTGGGCGGACTTACGCTGTCGCTGATGACCCTGCCCGCCATCATCATCAGCACGCGGGCGGCCATCCGGTCCATACCCCCGTCCATCCGCGAGGCGGCGCTGGCCCTTGGGGCAACGCCGTTGCAGGTGGTGTGGCACCACGTGCTGCCGCTGTCGCTGCCGGGCATCCTGACCGGCACCATCATCGGCCTGGCCCGTGCCATGGGCGAAACCGCGCCCCTGCTCATCGTGGGCATGATGGCCTACATCCCGGAGGCGCCGGAAAACTTCAGCAGCGCGGCCACGGTGCTGCCCGCACAGATATTCACGTGGGCGTCGGATTCGCAGCGGGCCTTTTCCGAGCGTACCGCCGCGGGCATCCTGGTGCTGCTGGTGCTGCTGCTGGGCATGAACGCCACGGCCATCTGGCTGCGCAACAAGTATGAGCGCAAGTGGTAGGGGGCGGCGCGAGTCATGCTTGGTGCCAGGAAATAGGCAGAGATGCACGAACGGCGGCCCCACAGGGGGCCGCCGTTTTCGCGCGTGGAGGGATGGGGACGGTTACAGCGCGGGGCCGCCCACCACGGCGTCGGGGAACAGGGGGGGGAAGAGATCGGAAAGGGCAAAGGTGGGCAGGGCCACCCGCACGGGGGCCACATGGGTGGCTGCCTGAAGCAGTCCCGTCCGCAGCAGCAGGCTGAGCACGCGGCGGCCCGTGCGCTGGCTTTTGCCGAGCACCATGGTGGCCATGCCGCGTTCCAACTCGCCGGTTTCAAAGACCAGGGCCAGCAGGCGGGCCACCAGCGCCGCGTCCTCCGGTCGGAGGACGCCCGCCGCCTGGGGAGTGCCCACAAGATGCCGATGCACCACGGTCTGGTAGCGCAGGGCGATGTTCCGGACGTCAAGGCTGGTGGCCATGAAGCTGATCTGGTCCAGGCAGGTTTCGAGGACGAACGCGCAGAAGTCCGCCAGGTCGACCAGGCCGAAGCGGCCGTCGCGTTGCGGGTCGGCGGCGTTCAGGTGGATGAAGTACCCTGCCCGGTCGCGGGAGATGCCGCGTGAGAAGGACCAAGCGCCGCTCTCGTTGATTCCGGCCGCGCGCAGGTAGAGTTCGGTCAGCAGGCGCACCACGCGGCCGTTGCCGTCACGGAAGGGGTGAAGCCACGTCAGCCTGTGGTGGCTGGCGGCCGCCGCGATGAGCCTGTCCAGTCCGTGGTGGCGGTCTGGCGCGTATGCTTCGGCAAACTGGTGCATCAACCCGGGCAGGTCGCGGGCCAGCGGGCCGTGGATGCTGGCCCCGCCGTCCACGGACACTTCGCGGTCGCGCAACTGGCCGGGCGCCACGGAAATGTCGGTGAACCGGCCCCCGGAATGCACATACTGGTGCGCCTCGGGCAGGTGGCTGAAAAATTCGCGGTGCATGTCCAGCAGGAAGTCCGTGGAGCAGATGTCGCGTGGTGTTTCCGCCAGTTGCCGCAGCAGGGTCGACTCCGTTTCCACGTGGGCGAGGCCCAGTTCCTGCGCGTAACGGCGTTGGTCGTCGGGCGAAAAGCGCTGCTGGTACGCGGCCTCGATGGCGAAGATGGACGTCCTGCTGCCTTCGATCAGGTTGCTGTGGTAGCTGTTCAACAGCTTGACGCGCTCGCGCAACGTATCCGCCGTCAGTGGATGCAGGCTGCCGTCCAGTTGGGCGGAGGCGCGCACCACCGCCAGCGCCTGATCGCGCAGTTCATCAAGGTGTTGCCCCTCGGGCAGGACGGGAGCCAGCGTGGCCGGTATGTTGTCCGGTTTCATATGCCGAATATATAGGGAGATACGAACAAAAATGCAATATGTTTTGGCCGGTTCATTGGCCGGTTCGTAGCGTGGGTTTGGGGAGGAGGATTCGCCCGCCCACGGCAGCGGGGGAAGACGGTTGCGACTTTTATTGACTTCGATTTTCAATTTCAATACACAGGGGGTTCCGCCGACGTGGCCCGCCCCGCACCGATGACGCTGCCCCCCTGCGCCATGACCACGAGGCAAGCGGGCCGCAACCCCCGTCGGCGTCACGCCTGCTCCGTGGTCGTTCCGCGTTGCTCCGTCATGCGGCGGGATGCGGCAGTGGCCCGGCAGGGCGGCGTGCCCGGCATGTGCCTTCCCCCACATGGTGTCCGTCCAATACGCCTCGCTGCGGGGTTTGCCGGGTGCGCCGCGCCTTACGGCGGGGCGCTGTCCGACTTCGTCGGAAAGCATCTGCCGCCGCCTCCTCTCGCCATTCCTTCATCCCTGGAGCCTTCATGATTCCTTCCCAGATCGCCCGCGCCCTTGCCACACTGGTGGCCACCCGTCGTCCCGTGTTCCTGTGGGGCGCGCCGGGCGTGGGCAAGAGCCGGGTGGTGGCGCAGGTTGCCGCCGATCTCGGCATGGACCTGCGCGACATCCGCGCCGTACTGCTGGACCCCGTGGACCTGCGCGGCCTGCCCACCATCGACGTCGCCGGGCGCGCCCGGTGGTGCCCGCCCTCGTTCCTGCCCGATGACGGGCAGGGCATCCTGTTTCTGGATGAGCTGAACGCCGCGCCGCCGCTGGTGCAGGCCGCCTGCTACCAGCTGATCCTGGACCGCCAGCTTGGCGAATACCGCCTGCCCGACGGCTGGGCCGTGGTGGCGGCGGGCAACCGCGAACAGGACCGGGCGGTAACCCACCGTATGCCCACCGCGCTGGCCAACCGCATGGTGCATCTGGACTTCGAGACCGATCTCGACGACTGGCTGGGCTGGGCGCAGTCCGCGAACATCCGTTCCGAGGTCACGGCCTTCCTGCGCTTTCGCCCGCGCCTGCTGCACGACTTCGACCCCGCCGTGGCCGACCGGGCCTTTCCATCGCCGCGCACATGGGAATACGTGTCCGACATGCTGGCCGCCGGGCCGGACGAGGCCGTGGAATACGATCTGGTGCGCGGGGCCGTGGGCGAAGGGGCCGCCGCCGAATTCGCGGGCTTTCTGCGGGTGTGGCGCGACCTGCCGGAGCCGGACGCCGTGCTGGCCGCCCCGCACGAGGCCCCGGT
>NZ_VRYY01000101.1 GCF_015731765.1 Nitratidesulfovibrio oxamicus | reverse complement strand
TGCGCCACCTTGGGCAGGTCCGCCTCGCGCGCGGCCTGCTGGCTGTAGTACCAGCCGCCGCCAAGGGCCGCCAGCACCACCAGCAGGGCCAGCGCCAGCACCACCGGCGAAATGCCGGTGCGCGCGCGCCCCCGGGGCTGGACAATCACGGTTTCCGACAGCAGGTCTTCCGGCACTTCAAAGGGATAGGCCTCGTCCACGGCGCGCATGACCAGGTCGTTGTCCACGCCCAGCAGCGCCGCATAGGACTTGATGAAGCCTCGTGCGTACACCGAGTGCGGCAGCTGATCCTGATCGCCATCTTCTATGCCGCGCAGCACGCGGGCGGAAACCTTGATCCGGATCGCCACGTCGTCGATGTCGAGGCCTTTCGCCTCGCGAGCCTCGCGCAGGGCGATGCCGAGTTCCTTGAGTGCCATCTCCTCTCCTTGGCTGGGTCAACCTGCGGCAATGCAACCCGACCGGGCCGCACGCACCGGTCGGGACGCATGCGGAATCTAGATGCGAATGTCGATGACGGCCTTGTCATGCAGTTGCTTGGTGTACTCGGTGAAGCGTTCCTGCAGCTTGGGTTCACGCAGGATGTTCTCGATCTCCGGGGTGGCTTCCTCCACCGTCTGCGAACGGCCCGTGGTCACCGTCACCAGCTTCAGCATGGCCTTGCGGCCCTCCACCAGTATGACCTTGCTCGTCTCGCCCGCCTTCAGGCCATCCAGGGCTTCCTTCCAGGCCGGGGCAAGGTCGGTCCACTTCAGGGTGCCGATGTCGCCGCCGGAACCGGGGTTGGGGCCGATGGATTCGGTGGCGGCCAGTTGCTCGAAGGTCATCTGGCCGGTGCGCACCCTGTCGGCCAGCGCGTCCGCGTTGGCGGTGGGGGCAAAGATGACGAGGCCCAGGCGCACCATGCGGTCCGTGACGAACTGCGACTTGTGCGCCTCGTAGTACTTCTTGACGTCTTCCTGGGTGATCACGATCTTGCGGGCGATCATCAGCGTGAGCAGGCGGTGGCGCAGAATGCCCTTGCGCACGCGGTCGCGCATGATGTCCATGGACAGGCCCTGCTGTGTCAACTGGCGCTCGAATTCCTGCTGCGAAAGCTGGCTGCGCTGCACGAACTTGCGCAGTTCGTTCTCCACTTCGTTGTCCTGCACGGTGATCTTCCAGCGCTCCGCCTCCTGGTTCATCAGGATGTCGGAAATCATGGAGTCGAGCACCTGCAAGTGCACCTTGCGCACCGCTTCCTGGTGGGAGGGGTTGTTGCGGTCAAGGCCAAGACGCATCAGCTCGGGAGTGGCCTGGGCCTGCACGTCGAAGAAGGTTATCATTTCGCCGTTGACCACGGCAGCGATCTTGTTGATCTGCTCGGCCCGCGGCGCCACGACAACCACGGCGGCAAGACAGAGAAGACTGACGAAAAGGACGGGGGCGGCAAGGCGGAAGGTGCGGAGCAGCGGACGCAAGGGGCACTCCTGTTTGGTGGTTGGAGACGACCGGAATCGGCACGGGCACGAGGTTGCCATGGCGCCGCGAGGGCGGACGGACAACCGATGCAAACATTCGGATGCGAAAAGCCTGATGCAGCCAGGCCATTTCATCGTGGCCTGCTTGGTCCGGCCAAGGCATTCCAGCCAGTTCGGCCCGGCCAACCAGGCCACCGGTCCAGCCAGACCTGTCCGGGTGGACCGATGCGACCGGCCATGAATGGTCGAGATGAGCCTGCACGACCGGTTCGACCATGGCAAGCCCGGCATGTAATACCTTTTTCCCGTTTATGCAATCAACTGCAACAATTCGTATTATTTCGCCTTTGTCTTGCGCTGCGTACCGTTTGCCGCAGCACTCCGCCCCCCCTTGCCGTCTTCGGCGGGGGGCGGCGCATCCATCTCCGGGTCCGGCGCGGTTCCGTCCAGCGGTTCGCCCGCGTCCGGAATATCTTGCGGCTGCAGCGCCTGCCCTCCCTGACTTCCCTGACCGGAATGGCCCTGCGAGTCAGACATGCCGGGCATGCCGGTGGCGTTGCCGCCCCGGGACGCCGCGTCCTTTCCGGCGTCGCGCGTGTCCGGCAGCAGATGGGCGGACACCCTGATCCGCGCGGTGCGCAATTCCGCGTCCATCCAGCGGGCATAGGCCTCGTCCATCTTGCGTTCCAGCAGCACCCGCTCCACCAGCGGGTAGGCGTGGGAAAGCTCCAGTTGCTTCTCGGCAATCTCGCCCACCAGCAAAAACGACTGGTACCCCCATTCGCCCTGCTTCACCGCAGAGGCCTGCCGGGGCGCCAGCCCCGCCAGTTCCTTGCTCCACAGGGCAGGCAGGCGGTCACGGCGCATTTTCACCTCGCGCACGGTCACGGAAGGCTGGGCGGCCTCCACGTCGGCGGGCTTCGCACCGCCCAGCGACAGGGCGCGGGCCTTGTCCACGGCGGCCTTGTCCGGCCCGGCCACCACCAGGAACTGCACCCGGCGCGGCAGCCGGTAGTCCTGCCGGTGCGCGGCGTAGTGGGCCTCCACCTCTTCAAGGGGAATGCTGATGGTTGGCCGCAGGATGAGGCGCATGAACTTCTGCATGGCGATGCGGGCGCGCAGGCGCGAACGCCACAGGTCCAGGTCTATGTACTCCTCGACCAGCGACTTTTCGAATTCACCCGCCGGGTAGTCGCCGCGCACCTCGGCCTCGGCCTCGGCCACTTCCGCGTCGGTGACCGCGATGCTCTCCCGCGCCAGCGCCTGCGCCACCAGTTCCTGTACGATAAGGTCGGACAGCACCCCGCCGTACTGGGCCTGCAACTGCTCCACCGATGGGGCATGCCCGGACCAGCTCATGCTGCTCATGTCGTGCACCGCTTCCAGCGTGCGCAGCATGATGGGCCGACCGTTGACCGTGGCCACCACGCCTTCGGGCAGGGGGGCTTCGCCGCAGCCGGGCAGCAGCAATGTCAGCAGCATGGCCCACAGCGACAGGATGGCCCGTGCGCCGCGGAACGGACGGCGACCCGTGCGAAAACGCGACGGCATGCGGCAAGACGGCGACGGCATGCGGCAAGACGACGACGTCATGCGGAAGGACGGGGGCGATGAGGGAACCATGGGCAGGCCTGCTCTCCTGTTGCGGTGCGCGGAAGGGAACCGGATCCGGACGGCTCGGACCTGCTACACGCCAGACACGGGGCCGGGCACGGCGGCCAACGCCGCCAGTTCGGTGCGGATGGTATCCAGCCGCGCGCCCAGATCGCCTTCCGCCTCGGCGGCGGAACCGGGCACGGCCTCCAGGCGCACTTCCAGCGTGGACGGGGGCACCAGCCGCGCCTTGCCCTGCCGGGCCGCCACCCACGCCACCAGCCGTTCCGGCGCGATGACGGTCTGGCGTTCGTCCCAGACCAGCCGCAGCCGTTCGGGGTGGATGTCTGCCCGCACCACCTGCAAGGTCGCCAGGAAGCGCTTCAGCACCAGCACGGCGAGGAAGTTGCGCAACTCCGGCGGGCAGGGGCCGAAGCGGTCGCGCAGTTCCATCTCCACGTCCTGCAACGTGGCGGCGTCCGGCGCGGAGGACAGGGCCTTGTAGAACTTCAGCCGTTCGCGGGCATCGCCAATGTACGTTTCGGGAATGTGCGCGGCAAGTCCGATATTCAGTTCCGGCTCCACCGATTCGCGCGGGGGGTCGCCCTTCAGCCGGGCCACTTCCTCTTCCAGCATCTCCAGATACAGGTCGAGGCCAAGGCGGGTCATGTGGCCGGACTGCACCTCGCCCAGGATGTTCCCGGCGCCGCGCAGCCGCAGGTCTTCCATGGCCACCTGGAACCCGGCGCCCAGGTAGTCCAGTTCAAGGATGATGCGCATGCGCTGGCGGGCCTGTTCAGGCAGGCGTTCGGCGTCGGACACCACGAAGACGGCATATGCCTGCCGGTCGGACCGGCCCACGCGGCCGCGCAGCTGGTACAGCTGCCCCAGCCCGAACATCTGGGCCTGGTCCACGATAAGGGTGTTGGCGCGCGGAAAATCCAGGCCAGATTCCACGATGGCCGTGCACACCAGCACATCAAGCTCGCCGTGCCAGAACTTGTGCATGGTGTCTTCCAGCTCGCGCTCGCCCATCTGGCCGTGGGCCATGCCCACCCGCGCCGTGGGCACCAGCCCGCGCACGAATTCCGCCACCCGCTCCAGCCCCTGCACTCGGTTGTGCACCCAGAACACCTGCCCTTCGCGGGCTATTTCGCGTTCCAGGATCTGGCGCAGGGCGTTCTGGTCGCGCTCGATGAGCGCGGTGGCCACCGGCTTGCGTTCCGGCGGCGCGGTCTCGATGACCGACAGTTCGCGGATGCCCGACATGGACAGTTGCAGGGTGCGCGGAATGGGCGTGGCCGTCAGGGTCAGGGCGTCCACGTTCTTGCGGAACTTCTTCAGCTTTTCCTTGTGGCGCACGCCGAAGCGCTGTTCCTCGTCCAGCACCAGCAGGCCCAGGTTGGGCAGTTGCACATCGTCGGAGAGCAGGCGGTGGGTGCCGATGAGAATGTCGATCTGCCCGCGCGCGGCGGCTTGCAGCACTTCCTTCTGCTTCTGGCGCGACACGAAGCGGCTCAGCATGCCCACGTTGACCGGGAACCCGGCCAGACGGCTGCGGAAGGTCTGGTAATGCTGTTCCGCCAGCACCGTGGTGGGGCACAGCAGGGCCACCTGCCGGCCTTCGGCGGCGGCGCGGAAGGCCGCGCGAAGGGCCACCTCGGTCTTGCCGAAGCCCACGTCGCCGCACACCAGGCGGTCCATGGGTTCCGGCTTTTCCATGTCGTCCAGCACGTCCTGGATGGCCCGGGCCTGGTCCGGGGTTTCCTCGAAGCCGAAGGACGCCTCGAACTCGCGGTACAGTTCGCCCAGCGGACCGTAGCGATAGCCCTTGGCCACCTTGCGGTAGGCATACATCTGGACGAGGTCGGCGGCGATCTTCTCGATGGCCTTGCGGGCCTTGTCCTTGCTGGCCCGCCAGCCGGAACCGCCCAGCTTGTCCAGCGACGGGACGGAATCGTCCCCTCCCTTGAACCGCTGGATGAGCGACAGACGGTCCACGGGCAGGTACAGCCGGTCCTCGCCCGCGTATTCCAGCAGCAGAAAGTCGTTGGCCACCCCGCCAAGGTCCATGCGGTGCAGCCCGCCAAAGCGCCCCACGCCATAGTCGCGGTGCACCAGAAGGTCGCCGGGCGAAAGGTCGTCGTACTTGTCCAGCCCCAGAAAGGCCCCGGTGGGCACGCGGGGCTGGCGGTCGGCCTTGGGTTGCAGCACGTCCTCGCCGATGACCAGAACATTGTCCCACGCAAGGTCGATGCCCGCTCGGAACGGCGCCACCAGAGCATACAGGCCCCGGTCCGCCGGGGAATAGCGCAGGTTCGGGCGCACTCCGTCCTGTTCCGCCAGCTTCAGGAACTTGCGACGGCTGCGGTCGCTGGCAAAGCTGAGCACCACCTGGCGCCGTTCCGAGGTCCACTGGCGCAGGGCCGTCACCAGCCGCTGCCAGGGGCGGTCTTCGTCCACGGGTACGGAGGGGGTGGCGGCGAACAGGTCGCGGAAGGCGTGCAGCCGCCGTTCCGGCAGGTCCACACCGGTGCGCTCCACGCCCATGACCAGCCGTTCGAAATGGGCCACGGACCGGCCACGCCAGGCGGCCTGCGCCTCGTCCGCGTCGCGCAGCACGAGGGTGCGCGGCTGGCGCAGGCGGTGTTCGTCGTACTGGCGGTCCAGCAGGGCTTCCCAGTTGGTGCGGGCGGCTTCCAGCGCGGAGGACAGGTCGGCCCGGTCGGGCAGCAGCCACACGGCATCGCGCGGCAGCCAGTCTTCCATCCAGGTGGCGTTCTCGTACCAGGCGCCGGGCAGCAGGCCGGTGACCTCGCCCTCGGCCATGCGGGCAAGGGCGGCGGCCTGCTCGCCGTCGATGACGCCGTCCTTGCGCAACTGCCTCCAGCGGCGGGCGGCGGCCTCGCGGTATTCGCGGCAGCCCACCACCGGGGCCACGGGCAGCAGGCGGAACTCCTCCAGGCTGGCCAGCGACCGCTGGCTGGTGGCGTCGAACAGGCGGATGTCTTCCAGCGTATCGCCAAAGAATTCAAGGCGCAGCGGCTTTTCGTAACCGGGGGGAAAGATGTCCAGGATGTCGCCGCGCCGGGTCGCCTCGCCGGGGCGGCTGACCATCTGGGCACGCTCGAAACCCCAGTCGATGGCCTGGTCCAGCACCAGTTCGGGCGACATGTCCTCGCCCCGGGCCAGCCGCAGTTCGTGATGCTCGAAGATGTCCACCGGCGGCAGCCTGGGCAGCAGGTTGTCCACCGATATGATGATGCCGCGCGGGTGTTCGCGGCGACTCAGGGCGTACAGGCTGGCCATGCGTGCGGCCCAAGCCCCGCGCCCGCGAGTGCCTGCGGGGTGTTGCGGAAAGACTATCCACTGCGCGTCCCAGCGGGCCTGGGCCACTGCCGGGTCCGTGCCGGAAAGCTCTGGCGAGAACAGCGTGGTCAGGGCGCGGGCCTCGGCAAGTTCGGCGGCGTCGCGCACCACCATGACCACGTCGCGCCCGGCGCGCATCAGGGCCAGGGCCAGGCGGGC
>NZ_VRYY01000100.1 GCF_015731765.1 Nitratidesulfovibrio oxamicus | reverse complement strand
GCGGGCCGCTGGGACGGCACGCCGCGTCCGCGCCTGCGCCTGATGCTGGCCGGGTTCGATTCGGCCACGCCCGAGCCCACGGTGCGCGGCTGGCTGCGCGAGGCAGGCATAGAGGACATCTCGGTCGTCACCGGCAAGCGGCCGGACGTGGTCGCGTGCATTTCGGCCATGGACCTTGGCGTGGTGGCCTCGCTGTGGTCGGAGACCATCGCCCGCGCCGCGCTGGAGATCATGGCCTGCGACAGGCCGCTGGTATCCACCACCGTGGGCGTCATGCCCGACCTTCTGCCCCATGGCGCGCTGGTTGCGCCGGGCGATGTTGCCGCCATGGCCGGGGCCATAGCCCACGCCATGGACAGCCCGCCGTGGCTGGAAATACTGCGCGACGCCTGCGGGCTGCGCATCGAAAGCCTGCACCGGGCCGATTTTCTGCACCGCACCCTTGCTGTCTACAGGGACGTTTGCCGCAACGCATGACAGGGGTGATGCGTCTGAACGGCCCGCTTTTCCGGATGCTCCTTGCGCCCCGGAAACTACCGGAAACTATCAGACGCACCGGACACCACCGGCGGTACGGGCAGGGGCTGACCGTCCGCGCATTTTCTTCATTCCGATGGCGCGCCCGCAACGCACAACGAACGGACCGCACCCGTCGGCCCGCCACGCAATATCCACAGCAGGAGACACACCAGTGAGCCTCAAGAGCTTCGCCAGCGACAACACCTCGGGCGTGCACCCGCGCATTCTCGCCGCCATGGAACGCGCCAACGCCGGGCATGCCCGCCCCTACGGGCAGGACCCGTACACCGAGCAGGCGAAAGAGGTGTTCGCCCGGCACTTCGGGCCGGACATCGACATGTATTTCGTGTTTCTGGGCACGGCGGCCAACGTGCTTGGGCTGCGCGCCGTGACCCGCCCGTGGCATTCGGTGGTCTGCGCGGACGTGGCCCACATCAACGTGGACGAATGCGGCGCGCCGGAATCGGTGACCGGCTCCAAGTTGCAGGTCATCCCCTCGCACGACGGGCGCATCCGGGTCATGGACGTGGTGCCGCTGCTGCACATGATCGGCAATTTCCACCACAGCCAGCCGCGCGTCATTTCCATCACCCAGTCCACGGAACTGGGCACCGTGTATTCCCCGGCGCAAATCCGCGCCCTTGCCGACTTTGCCCATGCCAACGGCATGCTGCTGCACATGGACGGCGCGCGGCTGGCCAACGCGGCGGCGGCGCTGGACGTGAGCCTTGCGGCGCTGACCCGCGACGCGGGCGTGGATGTGCTGTCCTTTGGCGGCACCAAGAACGGCATGATGTTCGGCGAGGCGGTGATCTTCTTCAACCCGGAACTGTCGCGCGAGTTCAACTTCATCCGCAAGCAGGGCATGCAGCTCATTTCCAAGATGCGCTTCATCGCCGCCCAGTTCATCGAAATGCTGCACGACGGCCTGTGGCTGGAAAACGCCCGCAACGCCAACGCCATGGCCCGCCTGATGGCCGACAGCCTGCGCGGCCTGCCGCACGTCACCATAACCCGGCCCGTGGAGGCCAACGCGGTGTTCGCGCGGCTTTCGCCCGAGCATATCGCAGCGTTGCAGCAGGATTTCTACTTCTACGAATGGGATCCGGTGCTGCACGAGGTGCGCTGGATGACCAGCTTCGACACCACCGAGGAAGACGTGCGGGAATTCACCGACGCCGTGAAGGCGCTGGGGTAGGGACGGCTGCCTTTCTGCAGGATTGCGGCGGCAGGATGATGAAAGAGTGGGCGTATGCAACGGCATACGCCCACTCATGCATTTGTACGGAAAGCTTGTTCGATACAGCGTTAGTCGTAACAATCATCGCCCGCATGCAGCATCTTGGGGCGAAATTCCGGCCAGGCGGTTCTGTTGCGGTAAGCGAGCAGTCGCCATGCCGCAGTCAGGCCGAATATCAGGGGGACATCAGAACTCGTACATCAGCGACAGATTGCCCCCCACGCCCTCGCGTACGCCGGTATAGCCCTGTGCGCCCAGATCAAGCGAAAATCCGCTGTCTGGCAGGGGCTTCCATATGACGCCCGCCTCGCCCACGCCTGTGCCGCCCTTCAGGGTTGGCGCGGGTGCGTCAACTCCGGCCACCACGCTGTGCGCCGTGCCGTCGAATTCGTATTCCCATGCCGCGCCGGTGTACGGCGTGATGCACTTGTTCAGTGCATAGCCAAAGCGCGCCCCAAGGCGGGTGCGATACGAATCCACGTCGTCGAACGTTACCGGGTCGCCCAGTATGCGCACGTCCGCCCCCGTGGTGTGCGTCCAGAAGTACTTGCCGTACAGGTCAAGCCAGGCCTGTTCGCTGATGTTCCATATGTACCCGACGCCCGCGTGCGCGCCGTAGTAGGCGACGTTGATGTCGTATTCGGCCTCTCCCAGCGTGGGGTTCAGGTCGTCGCTCCTGTAGTCGGAACTGAGCCTGCCCGCGCGCACCGTTGCTTCTGCGTACAGCCCGCGCGCCATGCCTTCGGTGGCTTCCACCCGGCCCAGCAGGCCGCCGCCGGTGGAACGGCTGTCGCCCCGGGCCGTGATGCTGTCGCCAGCCGCCGTTTCGTTGTGGCTGTCGTAGGAGCCGACGCTTGTTTCGAAGAACGCCCCCACAAGCAGGTCCGCGCCGCTCACTGGCAGGCATTTGGCAAGGCCGGTCATGAGGGCGAAGCTCTGCAAGTCCACATGAGACCCGGTTGCATAGCGAGAGGTTGTGCCGGACGTGGCGCCGAAGCCAGCCCAGCCTGCCTGCGCCATGTTGTCCGCGCCAAGGACGGCTGCCGCGCGGGCGTTGCCCATGCCCGGCCCGGCCGCAAGGTCCGCGCCTTGTGTCACAAGGGCGATGCTGGCCGCCTTGCCCTCGGACGGGGATTTGCGCACGATTTCGTCCGTCTGCTCGATGCTGGTAACGCGGGCCACCAGGCTGTTGACGGTTGTTTCCAGGCCGAAGGTGTAAAGGCTGGAAATGCCCGCCATGCCCGTTGTGGTGTTGGTCATGCCCGCGTCGGCATAGAGGACGCTGGTGCTTTTGATGAGGGTGACGGTGTCGTTGACCGCTAGCGGGGTTCCGCCGCCCTCGATGCCCACGCCCACGGTGGTCGGGGCGGTGGAAGGGCCGCTGGAGGGCGTCTCGATAACAACTCCGTTATTCACGGTAAGCACCGTATCGCCCGCCCGGACCGTATCAGGCAGGTAGAAGCGGAAGTGCTGGAAATTTTCGATGCCGGATGCCTGAAGGTTCAGGGTGTGGATTTCCAGCGTGTTGCCGGTGCGGGCGTCCCTGGCGGGGTCAAACATGCTGGCCTGCCAGGCGCGACCGCCAACAAGACCGGCGCTCAGGGTGGGGTTGTCGAAAATGCGCAGGGTGTTGCCGGTGGCGGTGCCACCCCGGGAATACCCCCCGAATACCATGTAGCTTATCGTGCCGCCAGTGATGGTCACGATGTTGTTGCTGGCGTTGCCTGAACCGTCGCTGAAGCCGCCGTACATCCCTTCGCCGGTATGTGTGCCGCCGGTGATTGTTACCCGGTTGCCATTGGCGTTGCCGCCATCGCTGTAGCCGCCGATTATGGGGCCGGTAATGCCTGTGTCGATGGTGACATTTCCACCCGTGGCGTCGGTGGCGCCGGGCTGAAAGCTGCCAACGTAGCCGGGAAGCGCGAATTCGATGCTCGGTAAGGTTTCGGTGGTGCCGCCAGAGTTGGCGGCCCATAGGGGCGCGCCCGGCGCGAGCAGCGCGAGAAAGAGTAGTGCCGCCGCAGCGCGTGCGGAATGGCTGCGGGCGCGCCTTGGAAGTTCGGTTGCTGGTGGGGGCCATAGGCGGAGGGACAAGAACATGAAGGCCTCCTGATGTCGTGGCGTGGTGTTTCCCCAGATGGTCTGCGGGTGCAAATATGCCCGGTGCAGCACGCGCTGGCATCGGGCATTGATTGCGGCATCAGTCGTTTGGGGAGTTGTCTGGACGAGGTCAATGATAACAGGGTGTTCTGGCCTTGTAAATCTGTTGCGGCCCGTATGTGCCGCATATGAAGGCCTTTGGCAAGGAGACGACGTGGAATTTTGGGCGAAAATGCCCAAGGCTGCATGCAGGGGCTTTTCCACAGTACTGCATCAGGCGGTCCTGCGACCGGTTATGCGCAGGTTTCTGCAATATGTCCTGCAACAGGTTCGGCTATTGGTTCGCCGTGAGGCAGACAGGCACGCGGTGGCGCCCCGGGAAAGCGGGGTGTTGGGGCGCGGTGCTACGCTTCTGCCCGTGCTCTGCTTACAGCCGCATCTTCGCATACAGCCGGGCAAGCCACGGGTGCGAATACAGGAACAGGCGCAGCAGCAGCCACGAGGCGGGCTTGTCCTTGGCCTTGAAGCGGTGGACGTGGGCGGCGCAGCCGGGCGGGTTCGGCCCCATGGTGGTGGCGAAGAACACGGAAAAGCCCTGGATCCGCGCGATGTCGCGGGCTTCGTCGCAATAGGCGCCCCACGGCCAGCACAGCGAGCGCACGGGGTGGCCCAGTTCGTCGGCAAGGGTGGCGGCGCAGGCGGCCAGTTCGCGGGTCATGCGGGCGGTTCGGTCGGCGTCGGATTCCGGCTTGCCAAGGCCGGCCGGCGTGGCGGCAAAGGCGTCCACCAGATCTTCCAGTTCACGCACCTTGCCGGAATCCTGGAAAAAGGCGTAGGCCCCGGCCTTGTCCTGGGGGACCAGGGCGCGAATGGCGTCCACCAGTTGCGGGTCGGGCACGAAGGCGCGGCGCAGCAGGGCGGGGCGCTGGGCAAAGGCCGGCAGCCCCCACGGCACGGCAAAGTCCACCCGGTCGAAGGTGCGCGAGCGGTGGCCGGGGGCGTGAAAGCCCGTGTATTCCGGCTTGGCGAACACGGCGTGGTGCCAGTGGGAATGGGCGGCCACGGCCATGGTGCCGTCGGCCTCCATCAACCGCGCCTCGTCCCAGTTGCAGAACAGGTCCTTGCGTTCGTCAAACCCCAGTTCGTGGCGCACATAGGGGGCATCCACGCGGGGCAGGGCGTCTTCACGGATGCGGCCCGCGAGTACGTCGTCCAGGGTGGGACGGGGCGCGCCCTGCTCCAACTTGCCCGCCACGGCAAAGAGGACGCCCTTGTGCCCGTACTTCTTCAGGATGGGCCAGGCGTAGACGTAGTTGTCCAGGAATCCGTCGTCGAAGGTGATCAGCGCGCTGCGCGGCGGCAGCGGGGTTTCGCCCAGCAGGTACGCCTCGGCCTCGGCCAGGCCGATGCCGGTCCACCCGGAGCGGCGCATGGCCCGGCAGTGGGCCTCGAAGGTGTCGGGGTGGACGGCGATGGAGTTCTTCTTGCGGCTGACGTAGTGGTACATCAGCACGGGCAGGCTTTTCAGGCCAGATGAATCAGAAGGGCCGAAAGGCGCGGCAGGGCGGGATGCGGACATGCGGTGACGGTGGCGGGGCCGGTTTGGAGGTGCGAAGGGGCGGAGCCGTGGAAACATGGTTCCGTTCGGCGTCTGTAGCGCAGCGGGCAGCATACGTCGAGGGGGGGCGGGGCCGGGACGGCGGCCATGTCGGCAGGCGCGGATGACCGCCTGCGAAGCGGCTGCCGGGGCATCTGGCAGAGCATTTGGCGCATTGTCCGTCGGTCTTTTGACGCAAGCCGCTTGACACCGGGGCGCGTCGGATTATCCTACAATGGCAGCAGGTTTGCAGCCTCATTGACGCTAAAGGAGAGCTATACGAGATGGCAGTCGAATACAAGGACTATTACAAATTGCTCGGCGTGGAGCGTTCCTCCTCGCGCGACGACATCTCGAAGGCGTACAAGAAGCTTGCCCGCAAGCATCACCCGGATCTGAATCCCGGCGACAAGAACGCGGAAGAGCGCTTCAAGGAAATCAACGAAGCCTACGAGGTGCTCAAGGACGACGAGAAGCGTCGGCTCTACGATCAGCTTGGCCCCAACTGGCAGCACGGGCAACAGTTTCAGGGCGCGCCCGGCTTCGAGAACGTGCGCTTCGACTTTGGCGGCGGGCGCGGCTTCGAGGGGGCCGGGTTCAGCGACTTCTTCGAGACGCTGTTCGGTGGCGGGGCGCGGGCGCGCGGTCAGGGTGGACAGGGCGGCTTCGGGCCGGACCCGTTCGGCAATTTTTCCGCCCGGCAGCGGCGGGGCCGCGACGTGGAGGCAGAATTCTCGCTGACGCTGGAAGAAGCCTACCGGGGCGGGCGCAAGGCCGTCACCCTGCGCGAGGCGGGCGGAGGCACCAAGACGCTGGAGGTGAACATCCCCTCCGGCGTGCGCGAAGGCGGGCGCATCCGCCTTGCCGGGCAGGGCGACCCCGGCATGGGCGGCGGCCCGGCGGGCGACCTGTACCTGAAGGTGCGCATGGCCCCGCATCCGCAGTTTACCCTGGATGGCGACAACGTGATCTACGACCTGCAACTGGCCCCGTGGGAAGCGGCCCTTGGCGCCACGGTGCGCGTGCCCACGCTGGACGGCGAAGTGGACGTTACCGTGGCCCCCGGCGCGTGCAGCGGGCGCAAGCTGCGCCTGCGCGGCAAGGGGTTGGGCACGGGGGCGGCGCG
>NZ_VRYY01000110.1 GCF_015731765.1 Nitratidesulfovibrio oxamicus | reverse complement strand
GAGGCGGGCGAGGCCCAGGCCCTGGACAGGGGGCTGGCGCTGGCCACCTTCGGCGGGGTGGGCGCGGAAGGACTGCCCCGGTTCGACGCGTCCAGCGTGGACGCGCTGGCGGAACTGGTGGCTGGACGCGGCTTCGTGCTGCCGGGGTTGGACTGCGGGGCCTGCGGCCAGCAGGACTGTGCCGGGTTTGCCCGCATGGTTGTGGCCCATCAGGCGGTGCCGGGCGACTGTTGTTCCGTGGCTGGCCCGCTGTCGGTGACGGTGAACGGGCACGAACTGGGGCTGAATCCCTTCGTTGCCCGCATCGTTTCCGGTGCGCTGAAGGGTATGCTGGCGGAACTGAAGGGCTATTCGCCGGGGGCGGAAGTGGTCATCCGCCTTGCCGAGTAGGAATTGACGGAAAAGCATGCGCACACTCCTGTGAAGGGTAGTGGCCTTCATGCTCTAATGGTGTGCAATCGTTCGCTAAAAAAATCACAAAAACCTGTGGTGAAATGCTGGACTCCTGCCGGGAACTCGACTAAGCAGGAATTGTGTCTGGTTGGTTGCACAGTTTGGGCTTCGGCCGGACACTTGCCGCAGCGCCTGCCGCATCTGGCCGCGCGCCGGAGCGGGTGGCGCCACGGCGACCACGACATGGGAACTGCCGCCACGGCGATCCCCATGATGGAGAGACGAGAATACCCACGCCCCCTACGGCGGGCCGCCGCCCTGCCGGGGGCGATTTGAGAGACGAGAACAACGGGGCCAGTGCTCCCGGCCCCGCCGATCATGCCTGTTCGGTTCTCCCTCTTGCCCTGCGGGGCCAGGGACGCCCACACCCCTGGCCCCACCCTCTCCTCCTTGCCGTCTCCTGCGTGAGCGGCACGAATTTCACATCGCCTGCCTCCACACGGCGAATCCGCCCTTGCGCGGCCCGGTGAGTCGGCAGTCCCGGACCGATACGCGACAGGCGGTGCGCGTCCGCCGCTTCCCGGTTCCGCCCCGGCGGAACAGGCGAGACGACGCAGGACAGGCCCGGTGCCCAGTGCACCGGGCCTGTTGCCTTTTCAGCTCTCCGGGTACGGGCACGGCGCGCGTCCGGTACGCGTCCGGCGGACGTCAGGGGGGCGCACGTCAGGAGGGCGGACGTCAGGGGGGCGGACGGCAAGGGGGGTGCACGGCAGGGGGGCGGACGGCAAGGCATTCGCCCCTGCCGCACCCATCGGCAGGACGGAAACGGGGCGGACACACATGTGCCCGCCCCGTGGTGCGTCCGCGAATGTGGCGTGTGGCAGCGGTCAGCGCTTGCCGCCGTCCATTTGCTGGATGATCGACCGCAGTCGCTGGGCCATCATGGCCAGGGCGCGCACGGCCTCGCTGGCCGCCTCCATGCCCCGTGCCGATTCTGTGGCCACGTCGTTGACCTCGGTGACGGCCCGGCTGATCTGGTCCGACGCGGCGGACTGTTCTTCGCTGGCAGCGGCGATGGACTGCACCTGCCCGGCGGTGTTGTCCGCGAACTGCACGATGCGACGCAGCGCCCCGCCGGATTCGTCGGCAAGGCCGGTGGCGTCGGCCACGGCCTGGGTGGCCGTGTCCATGTTGTTCACGTTGCGCTGGGCCGCCGTCTGGATGGCCGAGATGCGCGCCTCCACTTCCTTGGTGGCGTTGGTGGTCTTTTCGGCCAGTTTGCGCACCTCGTCGGCCACAACGGCAAAGCCGCGCCCGGCGTCACCGGCCCGGGCCGCCTCAATGGCGGCGTTCAGCGCCAGCAGGTTGGTCTGGTCGGCTATTTCGTTGATGACGTTGATGACCTCGCCGATGGATTCGGCGTCGCGCCCCAGCGACTGCATGTCGGCGCGCAGGCGGGTGGCTATTTCATGCACGCGCGAGATGGACTGTCCGGCGTTTTCCACCACCTGCGCCCCCTTCTGGGCTTCTTCGCGGGTGGACCTGGAGGCGTCGGCGGCCAGAGTGGCGTTGCGGGCGATCTCCATGACCGTGGCGTTCATCTGGTCCATGGCGGTGGCCGTCTCGGCCATGCGGGCGCGCTGCACCTCGGCCCCGGCGGATACCTGCTGGGTCTGGGCGGCCAGTTCCTGCGAGGCGTCGGTAAGGTCGCCCACGATGGCGGCGGCCTCTGCGGCCACGCGGCGCATGGTTTCCACCAGCGCATTCACTTCCTGTTCGCGCGCGGTGGCCGCCTGCATGGCGGCGCGGGCCTGCTCTGCCTGATTGCGGGCCTCGTCGCCCTTGGCGGAGCAATCGTGCAGCGTTTCCTTCAGCCTGCCGACCATGGCCGTCAGGTCGTCGCGCAGCAGGCCGAACTCGCCCGCCATGCTGCCGCTGGCCGTGGCGTCCAGCCTGCCTGCCGCCACCTCGCGCGAGAAGGCCTGCAACGCGGCCAGCGACCGGGTGATGCCCGAAATCACGGCCAGCACGAACAGGGTGATCAGCACGCCCATGCCTGCCTCGATGACCGTGTTCACCGTATTGACCAGGTCCGAGATTTCATCGGCCTTTTCTTCATAGGCCTTGCGGATGTCGGCCAGCGCCGGTTCCACGGCCCGCCCGGCCTGGATCATGGCGTCGGTTTCGGTCACCGTGCGGAACACTTCGTCCAGCGAGGCGTTGTAGCGGGACAGGGTCGAGCGCCCCTTGTCGCACATGGCGGCATTGCCGGGGTCCGCCGCGGCGATGCGTTGCAGCAGCGAGTCCACGGCGCCGATGTGCTTGCGGGTCTTGTCAGCCCACTGCTGTTCCTTGCGCATGAGAAAGTTCTTTTCCTGGCGGCGGGCCTGCAGCAATTCCGTGTTGGCGTCCACGGCCAGGGCGCGCAGCTCCAGCGCCCGTTCAACCTTGGCCGAGCCCACCCAGCTGGCGGCCACGATGGCGCCAAGGGCCACGAGAACGGAGACGAGCAGCAGATACAGTCTGGTCTTGATCCCCATGAAGATGCTCCTCTTTGGGAAACGGCGACGGCGACGACACGGTCCCCTGCGGTGTGCGCTGGCGGTACGCCGGTTCAGGGTCAGGGAATCAGCAAGCTTCGTTCCATAATTCACATGGTGATTTTCATGTGTTATC
Organism: Nitratidesulfovibrio oxamicus; assembly: GCF_015731765.1. Classification (GTDB taxonomy): domain Bacteria; phylum Desulfobacterota; class Desulfovibrionia; order Desulfovibrionales; family Desulfovibrionaceae; genus Cupidesulfovibrio; species Cupidesulfovibrio oxamicus. The sequence continues at coordinate 21,539 of NZ_VRYY01000110.1, read as the reverse complement.
TCAGTGTATTGATCTGTTTGTCAGGGCGCGTTCTTGCGCCAGTCCGGGGAATGGGATAGTGCTGTGAAAAATTTTGCAACGTTTTGCATCGCACTTGGTGCATGCCGTTGCACGATGCGGCGAACGGACCGTGCGCGGGCAGGGGAAAGGAATGGCCGAAGGGACGACACAGGGCATGACCGCGGCGCTGGGGCCGCTGCTGCAGGGGCTGTTCGATCAGTCGGTGGCGGCGCGGACCCTGCTGGACCGCATCCCCTTGCCGCTGGCGCTGGTTTCCGCCGAGCGGCGGGTGGTGTTCCTGAACCAGGCGGCCTGCGCCCTCACGGCCATGTCGCCCGAGCGAGCCCGGAACCTGCCGTGCCGCTACGTGTTTAGATGCAGCCTGTGCACCGGAGGCTGCCCGCTGGACGTGGTGGACAAATCGCCCACGGCTGCCGTGGCCCCCGTGGCGCGCGAGGCGGACATCGTCAACGCCGACCGGGCGCGCATTCCCGTGCGGGTGACCTGTGGCGCGCTGACCGCCCCCGACGGCAGCCGCGTGGGCTACTTCGAGACGCTGGAGGACCTGCGCCTGTTCCGTCCGGCAGAGGCCCGGCCAGAGTGGCCGCAGGGCTTTGGCGACATGCTGGGGCACAGCGCCGAGATGGAGCGGGTGTTCCGGTTGCTGCCGGGCATTGCCCAGACGGATTCCTCGGTGCTGGTCACCGGTGAGACGGGCACCGGCAAGGATCTGCTGGCCGAGGCCCTGCACAATGCCTCCAACCGGGCCAAGGGGCCGTTCGTCAAGGTGAACTGCGGCGCCCTGCCGGAAAGCCTGCTGGAATCGGAACTGTTCGGCCACCAGAAGGGCGCCTTTACCGGGGCGTCGGAAAACAAGCCTGGCCGCTTCCGGCTGGCCCACAACGGCACGCTGTTCCTCACCGAGGTGGGTGACCTGCCCCTGCCATTGCAGGTCAAACTGCTGACCTTCCTGGACGACAAGATCATCCATCCGCTGGGCTCCACACGCGGGGTGCACGTGGATGTGCGCATCGTGGCCGCCACCCACCGCGACCTGCGGCGCATGGTGCGCGAGGGGCGCTTTCGCGAGGATCTGCTGTACCGCCTGAACGTGGTGCGCTTTCACCTGCCGCCCCTGCGCGAACGCGGCGACGACATTGCCCTGTTTCTGGCGCACTACCTCAAGGTGTATGCGGGCCTGTTCGGCAAGCGGCTGGCCGGGTTTTCCCCGGCGGCGGAGCGGGTGCTGCTGCAGCACGCCTACCCCGGCAACGTGCGGGAATTGCGCAACATCGTGGAGTACTGCGTCAACGTGTGCCAGGACACCCATGTGGATGTGCCGCATCTGCCCCGTTACCTGCTGGAAGAGACCGGAGAGGCCGAGGCTTCCGGTGGGGGCGTCCACGCGCCTGCCGGCCTGCGGGCGGGGCAGGGGATGCGGGGAGAAGGCGCGCAGGCCCTGGGTGGCGGTGCCCACGGAAGGGCGGGCGGCCCTGATCCGGCGGGCACGGAATGGGCTGCAACCGGTATGGCCGTGGCGGGTTCCGGTGCTGTTGGCAAGGGGCATTCTGGTCAGGGCGTACCCCCCGTCGGCGCGCCCCGTGGCGATGCCACATGGGCCGAGGCGGAGCGTCGCCTGATCATGGAGGCGCTGCTGCGGGCGCGCGGACGGCGCGGCGCGGCGGCTGCGGAGTTGGGTTGGGCGCGAACCACACTGTGGCGCAAGATGCGCCAGTACGGGCTGGATCAATGAGCGGCAGCGACAACGGCATGGTGACGTCCAGGGCGGGCAGGCCCGGTGGCGGCTCGCGCGGCAATGTGCTGGTGGCCCTGCATCGCGACGCGGTGGCGCCCCGTTTCGACAGGGCCACCGAGGCGTGGCTAGGCCGTATCGACAGCGAAGGCGGGCTGGCGCGTTCGCGTACCATGGTGCTTGCCAACGCCTCTGCGGAAGAGTTGTGCCGGATCATCCTGATGGAAAACGTCACCGTGGTGGTCTGCTGCGGCATAGAGCAGGAATTTTACGACTACCTCACCTGGAAGCGCATCACCGTGCTGGATGGAGTGGTGGGGGGGCGTGATGCGGTCATCGGGGCGCTGCTGGCCGGCACCCTGAAGGCCGATGCGATGGTGGGCGGGGTGTAGCGGCCTGTGCCCCGCCGTGTCCCGGCGCCGGGACACGGCGGGGGCAAGGCGGAGTGTCCGCAGTGATCGTTTCCACCCTGTCTGTTTGTCTGCCTGGCCTGTCTCTTCCTTCCTTCCTTCCTTCCTTCCTTTCTCACCGGACTGCATTCGGCGTTGCTTTGCGGCGGGCGTCAGCAGTGCGCACCCGGCAGCGTCCCGGCCATGCAGCAGTTTGTCCGTTTCAAAACCCTTCGCAAGGATCCGTTGCGCATGATGCAAAATGTTGCATTATGATGTGCGGGGCGTGAACCGTTGCGCCCCATGATCACCTTTTGGCAGTCGGTGACACTGGACAGCTTCGGCAACATGCCGCAATCATGCGGTAAACAATGCTGGAACGGACATTGCTATCAATTTCACGAGGTATTGTCGCCAGCGGGAGTGTTTGCTGCTTTCTGGAGTCATGCCCCGCCCGGTGCGCGTAACGTTTCGGCTGGCCCGGGCCCGGCAGGGCTGAACGGGGCGCTCCCGACCTCGTACCACGGAGGGGGCTTGGCGCGGCACGGGTCGTAGCGGCAACGATCAACACATCAACTGCTTAACAAGGCAAAGGCCGGTGCACCATGTGGATGACCTCGGTACTGGTGTTCGATACCGATACGTCCTTCGCCCGGCATGTGGCCGAACTGCTGGGCAGCGGCGGCAGCGCCTGCGTGGTGGCGGCCGAACCGGACGATGCCCGCCGCCTGCTGGCCACCGGCGGTTTCAGCGTGCTCCTGTTCGGTTGCGCCGAAGGGCCTCCCTGCCCCTTGGGACTGTTGGATTCGGCGCGACGCCTGGCCCCGCACATGGGAGTGATCCTGATGGTCCGCCCGGACCAGGTGCGGCTGTCCATCCAGTGCATGAAGCGAGGCGTTGACGATGACGTCCTGATCCCTTTCGACATGGATTCCATGTTGCGCAAGGTGGCCTCGGTGGCGCAACGCCGCCGCCTGGCCTCACCCGCTCCGGCAAGGTGAAGGTTTGCCGGGACATGGTGGTGCGTTGCTGTCATGGCCGGACGCATATGCACCGGCATGGTGTGGTGTGCCGTCCGGGTGCCGGTGCGTTGCCGCAGGGATGCCACTGCGGCGTACAAGGGTATAGGCTCGCAAATGGCGACGGGCGATCCTGTTCTCTTGCATTTGCTTGCGTCTGCCAAACCTGCGGCGTAGGGTGTGACGCCCCGCATCGCCATGCAGCACAGGAGAACGCAACGAAATATGAACCCTCGTGTACTTGCGGACCTTAGGAAGTTTCTGAAAATTGCCGATCATACCTCCGGTCGGTTGCGGCTCAAGGTGGACCTCGCCGTCCTGCGGCACCCGGCCGCAACGCAGTTGCGCGCCCTGACGCCGGAAACCTGGCCAGGGCTGCGCGGGACGCGGTTTGACGTGTTCACCTCCACGCTCACGCTGGACTACGATCCGGCGGTGTTGCCGGGGGAGCTGTTCGAAGACCTGCTGGCAACGCCCGACGATGAGCGGGCAGTGCAGCTTGCGGCCAGGTTGTGCGGCACCACGCCGGCCTGACGGTTACGTTATAATCATGTCGCGGATGCCGGGGCATGACTAGGCTGGTCAGGCAGCATGGTGCAGCCTGACAGAACGGGGTTGGTTGGATTGCAACGGGCCGGATGGGGCCGCGCGTGTTCCGACGCATCTCCGGAAGCGTCCGTCGGAGCATCCTCGGGGGTGCATCGACGGGACGCGCCCGGCAGGGGGGGCGCGCGGTGGAGCCAGAGGCCCCGGCCAGACGACAGCAGGGAGGGGTGGTGCGGCCAGCCTGCGTTGTCGTGACGTCAACGTTCCGGACGGGAGAAACACATGACGCTCGCCAAAAAGCTGATTCTGGGTTTCGGCCTTGTGCTCGTACTGCTGGTCGCCATGGGGGGCATTTCGTACAAGGCCCTGTCGGATGCCACGTTCGGCTTTACGGACTATCGGCGCACGGCGCGCGGCTCGCTGATGAGCGGAGGCATCATGTCGAGCATGCTCCAGATGCGCCTGGGCGTGCTCAACTACATGAACACCTCGTCCGAGGCCGCGTTGCGCACCTATGAGGACGCCAGGGCGGAACTGGCCAAGGGACTGGACGCTGCCGACAAGTCCATCAGGAATCCCGACCGTCGCAAACATCTGGCCACGGTGACCGATGCCCTCGCCCAATACACCGAGGGCGTGGTGGAGCTGCGCAAGAACGACCTGGCGCGCCATGCCGAAATCACCGCCCTGAACACCCTGGGGCCGCAACGCATGCAGGCCCTTGCGCAGTTGGCGGAAGCAGCCCAGCGCGAAGGTGATGTGGTGGGCGCCGCCCGGGCCGAGGCGGTGATGCGGGCCATGCTGGAACTGCGGGTGACCGTGGTGAAGATGATGGCCGACACCGACGTCAAGTGGCTGGAGCAGGCCAAGCAGGACGCGATGCTGGTGGGCGAGGCCTTCAACCGCCTGGTCGCCGACGTGCGCAATCCCACGTTGCGTGACCGGGCGCGCGAACTGTACCAGCAGCGCACCGACTATTTTTCGGCCTTTGAGCGCATGTCCGCCGCGGCCCTGAAGCGCGACGCGGTGTACAACGAACGCCTGGCCAAGCTTGGCCCGGCCATCGCCCAGGCCTGCGACGCCATCCAGAGCAGCTACGAGGCGGAGCAGGGCGAGATCGGGCCGAGAGTGCAGGCATCCAACGAGCAGGCCCAGTTGCTGACCGGGGGCATTGCCTTGGTCGCAGTGGTGGCGGGCGTGGTCATTGCGTGGCTGCTGATCCGGGTGGTCATGGCCCAGTTGGGGGCGGACCCCGCCGCCCTGGCCGCCATCACCCGGCGCATCGCCGCGGGCGACCTGGACGTGTCGTTCGACGCGGGCAGCGGCAAGCTGCGCGGTGTGTACGCCGACATGAAAGACATGACGGACGGCCTTGTCTCGGTGATCACCGAGGTGCGCTCCGGTGCCGAAAACGTGGCCTCCGGCAGCGAAGAACTTTCCGCCTCGGCGGAAACCCTGTCCCAGGGGGCCACCGAGCAGGCCGCCGCCATTGAAGAAATATCCTCGTCCATGGAAGAAATGGCGGCCAACATCCGCCAGAACATGGAAAACGCCCGCCAGACGGAAACCATCGCCATGCAGGCCGCCACCGACGCGGAAGGCGGCGGCAAGGCCGTGGGAGACACCGTGGGCGCCATGCGCGAGATAGCGGCCAAGATTTCCATCATCGAGGAAATCGCCCGCCAGACCAACCTGCTGGCCCTGAATGCGGCCATCGAGGCTGCCCGCGCCGGCGAACACGGCAAGGGGTTTGCCGTGGTGGCGGCGGAGGTGCGCAAGCTGGCGGAACGCAGCGGACAGGCCGCCGCCGAGATCAGCGAACTGTCGTCCTCCAGCGTGGCCGTGGCCGAGCACGCGGGTGACATGCTGACCAAGATGGTGCCGGGCATCCGCCGCACCGCCGAACTGGTGCAGGAGATCGCCGCCGCCAGCAACGAGCAGAACGTGGGCGCGGAACAGGTCAACAAGGCCATTGCCCAGCTTGACCAAGTCATCCAGCAGAATGCCTCCGCCTCGGAAGAAATGGCGTCCACGTCCGAAGAACTGTCCAGCCAGGCCGAGCAGTTGCAGGCCACCGTCTCGCGCTTCCGCGTGGCGGCGCTGGACGACGGCATGGTGCGCGCACCGCGCCGGGCGCAGCCCAAGGCGGCGTCCCGCGCCATTGCGGGCCAGGCCCCTCGCAAGGCGGTGCCCGGCAAGGGCGGCAACATCGCGCTGGACATGGATGCCGATGCGGATGACAGCGAGTTCGAGCGCTTCTAGCATTGGTCAGCTTCGGGAGGCAGCATGTACGAGACCAGCCAGTATCTGACCTTCACCCTTGGCGAAGAGGTGTTCGCGCTGGACATCGGCACCGTGCGCGAGGTGCTTGAACTGACCGCCATCACGCGCATACCCCGCACGCCGGAGTTCATGCGCGGGGTCATCAACCTGCGCGGGCGCGCCGTGCCCGTGCTTGAGTTGCGCCGCAAGTTCGGCATGGAGCCGACGACCGATACCGTGAACACCTGCATCATCATCGTCGAGGCCGCACTTGAAGGCGAGGCCGCCGTCATCGGCACGCTGGTGGATTCGGTGCGCGAGGTCATCGAGATTCCGTCCGATGCCATAGAGCCCGCCCCGCGCATGGGCACCGCCGTGCGGCAGGATTTCATCAAGGGCATGGGCCACCGCAACGACGGCTTCGTGATCATTCTGGATGGCAACCGCATCTTCTCGGTGGAGGAACTGGCCGCCACCGGGGCCGCCATCGGCAACGTGCCCCTGGCGGGCGACGGCGGCATGCCCGCCGCCGTCATGGCTGGCGGCGAAGGCACACCCGCGTAGCACGCGGAAGCGCCGCGTACGCAACACGCACAACGGGCCGGACGCATGCGTCCGGCCCGTTTTAGCCCCGTGCCGCCGGACCTTGCATCACCCCGGTGTTCCGGGTAGCCTTGCGGATATTGACCGTTGCCCGCTGCGCTTTCCTGCGTTGCGGGCCCGGCCCGCAACAGGCGGCATGACGCCGCAGGAGTCCGCAACCGGTGAGCGCCCCAGACGCCCCAGACGCCACGCAATCAGCCCCCACCGACGCCGCATCCCGCACCGGACGCGCCCGTGCACGCACGGTCGAATGCGCGCCCGGCAGGGCCGTTGTTCCTGGCACGGGCGACCCTGACCTTGCCGAAGCCCCGGTGTGCCAGCAACACTGCGAGCACGCCGATGTCATTGCGCGGGTGCGCGCCCGCATGGCCCCCGACGAGGACATGGCCGAACTGGCCGCCACCTTCCGGCTGCTCGGCGACCGTACCAGGGTGCGCATTCTCGAGGCGCTGGCTGGTGACGAGTTGTGCGTGTGCGACCTTGCCGCCGTGGTGGGGCACAGCCAGTCTGCCGTTTCGCACCAGTTGCGCCTGCTGCGCGCGGCCAAGCTGGTGCGGGTGCGCCGCGACGGCAAGAACGCCTTCTACTCCCTGGACGACGACCACGTGCGGCACCTGTTTCGCCAGGCGCTGGACCACGTGCAGGAAAGCCGCTGACCGGCGGCGCAAGGAGCAGCCCATGTCCCGACAGTTCCGGGCGTCTCACACGTCTGGCTCATCTGGCCCCTCTGGCCCCCGGCCCATGGCCGTCCGCATGCGCGGGATTGCCCTGCGGGTGGCGGCCAGCCTTGCGTTGTGCTGTGGCCTTGCCGCGCTGCCCGTGCCCACGCAGTACCCGGCCCAATCGCTCCAGTCCGCCCCATGGGGCCAGCCAGTCCAATCGGTCCTGCCCGGCCAGTCCGCCCGACCGGGGTTGTCCGTCCTGTCCCTTCTGCCCGGCGAGGCCCGCGCGGAAATGACCGTGGGCCAGACCATCTACGTGCCGGTGTATTCCTCTGTGGTGTACGGCAACCGAGGCCGCACCCTGAACATCACCACCATGCTCTCGGTGCGCAACACCGACCAGCGGGTGCCCATCACCCTCATGGAAGTGCGCTATGTGGACGAGCACGGCAAGACGGTGCGCAGCTACCTGGACGGGCCGCGCCAGTTGCCGCCGCTGGGTTCCGCCCAGTTCGTGGTGGAGGAATCGGACACCCAAGGCGGTTCCGGCCCCGCGTTCATCGTGGTGTGGCGCGCTGCGGCGCAGGTTTCGCAGCCCCTGGCCCAGGGGGTGATGATCGGTACCGTGTCGTCGCAGGGCATTTCGTTCATTACGGAGGGGAAAGTCATCGGCGGCGTGAAATAGCGGGCGTCGCAAGGGGCTTTTTGCTTCTGGCTTACCGACCCGAAGGGCGCGGAGCGTGCCCGTTGGGCGAGTCTGCGAGCCTTACGGGCATCGAGCGCAGAGCGGGAAAAACGGTTTTTCATTCCGGTCACGTACCAAAGAGTACGCGTTGCTGTCGCCATCCGTAACATTCGCGCTGCGCGCTCATGTAACGGCTGCCGCGCTCCCTCCATGAAAAATCGTTTTTCCTTGCCAGAGAACAAAAATCCCTCTTGCGACGCGGCGGTACTCTTTCGCGCTTTTGTACCTGGAACAGAAACTGTGTATTGGGGTAACGCGCGGTCTTTCGGGCCGCGCGTTTTTATTGTCTGCCCATGGCGCTTGCCCGGCGGGATTGCCCGACGGGTGGACTTGCCCGCCGGGCCACATCCGGCGCGGATTTTCGTTGACAGGGGGGGCACGTTCGGGTGAATTGGTTCAACCAGTGAGTGGTTGTACCAATTCGGCAACCCGTCACGCATCCCACTGCCAGGAGGGCCGTTGCGTGAAAGCGCAGATGACCCCCGCCTTCAAGCCCGCGCGCCGCATCCGCCTGCACGAGGAAATCGTGGGGCAGATCCGTGATCTCATCGAGAAGGGCGAGCTGAAATCCGGCGACAAGCTGCCCCCCGAACGCCGCCTGGCCGAACTGTTCGGGGTGTCGCGCCATTGCGTGCGCGAGGCCATCCGCTCGCTGGAGCAGCAGCGCATCGTCACCAGCCGCCTTGGCGACGGCACCTACGTGCTGGACGACTCGGAGGAAACGCTCGTCGAGCCGCTGGCCGCCATCATCGAGCAGCGCCGCGCCAAACTGCGCGAGGTTCTGGAATTCCGCCGCCTGCTGGAACCGCAAATCGCCGCGCTGGCCGCGGCCCACGTCAGCGACGGCGACCTCGCGGCCCTGCGCCGCGCCCTGGATGCCCAGATCGCCGAGATCGGCGGTGGCAACACCGGGTCCGACGCCGACGTGGAATTCCACATGATCATCGCCCGCGCCACCCGCAACACGGTGGTGCAGGAAGTGCTGACCCGCCTGCACGACATCCTTGCCGACAGCCGCGATTTTACCTTGCAGACCGAAGACCGCCGCCAGTGGGCCGTTGCGACCCACGCCAACATTCTTGCCGCCATGGAGGCGCGCGACCCCCAGGCGGCCTTTCGCGCCATGCACGAACATATTCTGCACGTCGAGGAAATAGCCCTCGAATGGTCGGGGGAATGACCCCCATGGGCAACCACGCATGACTACGCAGGCGGCTAGACCACTCACCGCGCGCCCCGGCGCATCCGGCACCGCCGGAATGCCCGGAGCGCCCCACGCCAACGACGCCCAGGGCGATCCGCGTCCGGTGCGGGCACGGCCCGCGCCGCCCATGTTCGCCTGGCAACGGAGGGACATGATGAAGGAAGTTCGCGACAAGGCACGCCAACTGATGAAGGGCTACTGTCGGGTCTGCCCGGTGTGCAACGGCAAGGCCTGCTCGGGCGAGGTGCCCGGCATGGGCGGCCTGGGCACCGGCGCAACGTTCGGCGCCAACCTCGACGCCCTGGCTGCCGTGCGCCTGAACATGCGCCTGGTGCACGACGTGAAGGAGCCCGATACCTCCGCCACCGTGTGCGGCATTGCCCTGGACATGCCCGTGCTGGCCGCGCCCATCGGCGGCGTGTCCTTCAACATGGGCGGCGGCGTGAGCGAGGAAGACTACGCGGCTGCCGTGGTGGGCGGTTGCGCCGAGCGCGGCATCATCGGTTGCACCGGCGACGGCGTGCCCCCGTTCATCATCGATGCGGGTTTTGCGGCCATCACCGGCGCGGGCGGACGGGGCATCCCGTTCATCAAGCCGTGGGACGGCGCGGAACTGGACGAAAAGCTGGACCGCGCGCTGGAACTGGGCTGCCCGGCCATGGGCATGGACATCGACGCGGCGGGCCTTGTCACCCTGCGCAAGATGGGCCGCCCCGTGGGCCCCAAGACCCCGGCGGAACTTTCGCGCATCGTGGCCAAGGTCAAGGCCAGGGGCATGGCGTTCATCCTCAAGGGCATCATGACCACCATCGACGCCAGCCTGGCCGTCGAGGTGGGCGCTGACGGCATCGTTGTGTCCAACCACGGGGGCCGCGTGCTCGACCATGCCCCCGGCACCGCCGAGGTGCTGCCCGAAATCGCCGACGCGGTGAAGGGGCGCATCGCCATCCTGGCCGACGGCGGGGTGCGCGACGGCGTGGACGTGTTCAAGATGCTGGCCCTCGGCGCCGATGCCGTGATGCTGGGCCGCCCCTTCTCCATCGCCGCCGTGGGCGGCCTGAAGGATGGGGTGACCATGCTGGTGGACAGCATCAAGGGCCAGCTGGTGCAGGCCATGGTGCTGACCGGCAGCGCCAACGTGGCGTCCATAGGCCGCCACGCCTTGCGCATGTAGTTGCAAATGGTCTTTTCGCCTGCTGGCGTTGTCAATCTTCGCCTGCCACAGCGTTGCTGTCCTTGTCCGTAAGGTTCGCAAGCTCACCTAACGGCTAAGGCTCGGTCGAATACGATAAGGGCGCGATGCGGTCGCCATCCGTAATGCTTGAAGGCTCGCAGAACGGCTGCCGCGTACTCCCCCATGGCAGGCACGTTTTCCGCGCCAGCAAACGAGAATCCCCAGTTGCAATCCTGACGGATATCCGGTCCGGCGGCTGCCAGCACAGGTTGCCGCCGGGCCGTCAACCCCGGTGCCCGGCGGTACGCCGCGCGCCATGGCCGGAACCACGCGGGCCGCTCACTGCCCGCAACGCGGAGAGGCATTCATGATTCTGACCCTCGCGCTCTACCTTGTCGTCGGCGCCATCGCGGGCATCCTGGCCGGGCTGCTCGGCGTGGGCGGCGGGCTGGTCATCGTGCCCATGCTCAACTTCGCCTTCGCGTTGCAGGACATTCCGGGCGACTACTTGCAGCATCTGGCGCTAGGCACGTCCATGGCCAGCATCATGTTCACCTCCATCTCCAGCTTCCGGGCGCACCACAAGCGCGGGGCGGTGCTGTGGAACGTGGTGTGGCGCATCACCCCCGGCATCATCACCGGCACGCTTATCGGCACGTGGGTGGTGGCCCAGCTTTCCACCAATTTTCTCAAGGGGTTTTTCGTCTGCTTCCTGTACTGGGTGGCGGCGCAGATGCTGCTGAACCTCAAGCCCAAGGCCTCGCGCGAGTTGCCCGGCGCCATGGGCATGTTCGGCATGGGCAACGTCATCGGCGGGGTGTCCAGCCTCGTGGGCATCGGCGGCGGCACGCTGTCGGTGCCGTTCATGGCGTGGTGCAACGTGGCCATGCACACGGCCATCGGCACCTCCGCCGCCATCGGCTTTCCCATCGCGGTGTCCGGCACCGTGGGCTACATAGTTAACGGGCTGGCTACCCAGGGCCTGCCCGCGAACACCTTCGGATTCGTTTACCTCCCCGCCCTGGTCGGCATTGTCTGCGCCAGCGTGCTCACGGCCCCCCTTGGCGCCCGGCTGGCGCATAGCCTGCCGGTGACCAAGCTCAAGCGTATCTTCGCCGTGCTGCTCATCGTCATGGCAACGAAAATGCTGATAGGACTCTTGTAGACGTCTCTCTCTCCCACCGAAGGTCTTCTCACGCACGGCCCCCGGCGCCCCTACGCCGGGGGCTGCTGCGTTTGCGGCCCTTCGCCCGTCCACATCCGCGGCTTTGGCGCGGCGGGGGAGGCCTGACCGGCGAAGCAGGCAGGGCAGGGGGTTGCATTCGCCGGTCAGGGCATATAGAGGGGCTGGATGTCCACGCGTCTTTGCAAAACCTTACATTCGCCCCGCGATGTTACGCAGGGCGTATCCGGTGCGGTTTCCTGCGGGGCAGGCGGGCGCGGCGGGATACTGTCGATGCCTGCCCAGGCGAACCCTCTCTTGCGTGTGTCTCCACGGCATGTTCGGGGCGCCTTTCTGCTGGCCGCGTGCGCATTGGCCGCATGCCTGCTGCTGCCCGGTCCTGCGGTCCGCGCGGCGGGCAGTACCTTGGGGCAGGATGCCGACGCCGTGCAGCGGTTCATCCGTACCGGCGCGCAGCTTGCCGACGTCTATGGCGCAGACCCCGTGTGCAACCGCATCGACCGGGACATGGACAGTGTGCGGGGGGCGCGCCTGGGGTCCGAGGCGGCCATGAACCGGTTGCTGCTGGTGGAGAACGACCCCAAGCAGGAAATGCTGCGCAGTGCCTTCCGCCGGGCCAACGAATCCGCCTCGCGGCTGGAGCGTACCCTGGACGGCACCGGGGCCATATGCCGGCAGGGGGGTGATGCCCGCATCGATTCCACGGGCTTTCGCCTGCGCCTGGAAAACGAGGCGCTGTTCATGGCCGAGCATGGCCGCATGCTGTGCCGCACCCTGCGCACCGAAGTGCCCGGCCTGGTCTGGCCCGACTGTGACCGGCCCTGACCTTCTGGCCTGACGATCTTCTGGCCTGACGACCTTCTGGCCTGACGGCATCCAATCCTGACCCCGGGGCGCCGGGCATCCGTTCGCAGTGCGTCGCCGGCCTCCTTCCGCCTTCCCGCATCTTTTCGCATGCCCGGCGTGGCATTGCGGTCAGCCGATGGAGCACCGGGGGTATCTTTCGTCCGTGCTGGAGCGCGGACGCCTTTCATGCCGGGGGCGGCGGTCAGCGTGGCGTCACGATGCGGCAACATGCCGAACGGATTGCTGTTTGCTTCATGGCGTGCTGCACCGTTGATGGCGGCTTGTTGCTGCCCGCCGCATTTCGATCCGTCGCCGCCCTTGCCCGCGTGCTGCATCCGGGGTAGAGGCACGGCCAACGCGCCCCGGCTGCATGGCAGCATCGGTACGCGGTGATCCGGACCGAGTTGGGCGCGCCTGCCACATGGCGGGGCATGCCCCCGTTTTTTCATGTCGGCCGCGGTGCTCGGGCACCGGACCGGGCAGGGAGGTTTGCATGTCCACCCGCAAGGAACTGGCCTATTCCATTCGCTGGAACCTGCTGCTGCTCACCGTGGGCTCGGCGCTGTTCGCCCTTGGGGCGCAGGGCATCGTGGCCCGGCACGGGTTTCTGACCGGCGGCATCTACGGCATTGCGCTGCTTGCGTGGTACCACACCCATCTGCTGACGCCGGCGGCGTGGTACCTGCTGTGCAATATCCCGCTGTTCGTGCTGGGCTGGCTGCACGTGGGACGGCGGTTCCTGCTCTACAGCCTGTACGGCATGCTGGCCACTTCGCTGTTCGCGGAGGTGTTCCGGAACGTGGACCTTGGCGTGCACGACCAGTTGTACGCCGCCGTGGCCTCCGGGGTCATCTGCGGGGCGGGGGGCGGCATCATGCTGCGCTCGCTGGGGTCGGGCGGCGGGCTGGACGTGGCGGCCATCATCCTGCACAAGCGCCTCGGCCTCGGCATCGGGCGGTTCGGCTTCGGCTTCAACGCGGTGCTGTTTACCGCAAGCCTTGTCTCCATGCCCGTGGATACGGTGATCGCATCGCTGATCCAGGTGTTCATCGCGGCGGTGACGCTGGAGTACGTGCTGGCCCTGTTCAACCAGCGCAAGGTGGTGTTCGTCATTTCCGAGCACAGTCGGCGCATCGGGCACGACCTGGTTTCGGAACTGGGGCAGGGGGCCACCTTCCTGCAGGGGCGGGGCGGATATTCCGGCGACGACCGGGAAATCGTCATGACCGTGACCAACAACGTGCAGCTGAAGCGCATGGAGGAACTGGTGTTCACCGTGGACCCGGAGGCGTTGTTCATCGTGGAGAACACCTTCACCGTGCTCGGTGGTCAGTTTGCCCGCAGAAAGGTGTACTGACGCAGATAGTTGTGGCATATTCACCAATACGCGAGCGCCGTTTCGACATCGCCTTGGGGGAGGCTGCATGACCAACCTTGTATCGCAAACCCCGCCGGAGAGCCGTTGCCCGGCGCATTCCGGGCATCCCTTGCCCGCGTGCCGCCAGCGTGCGTGCAGCATGTCCGCACCACGTGTCGCGCTGCGGGCTGTCTGGCTGACCATGGCCGCCCTGTGCGTGCTGCTGGTTGCCGTCGTGCCGCACGCGCGGGCTCAGGATGACGCGCTAGCCGCGACTGCCCCCCCAGCCGCGGATTCTCCTGTTTCGGAACCCCCCGCTGGTGATCCGCCCGCCGATCCCTCGCCCGCCGCCCGTCCCGAGGCCGGTGTGCCGATGCTGCGCATTTCCGTGGACAACGGTCCGACGCACTTTCAGGTCAAGGCCCTGCGCCGCTTCGCGGAGGACGTCCGGCAGCGCCTGGCCGGGCGGCTGCGGGTGGAGGTCTACGACAGCGCCAGCCTGTACCGCGACCGGGACGTGTTGCAGGCCCTGAACCTTGGCCGGGTGGAAATGGCCCTGCCGGGTACATGGGTGTTGCATTCAATGGTGCCCGACTGCGGCGTGTTCATGCTGCCCGCCTTCTACGGCGCCCCCGCCCGCGCCAGCCTGGCCGTGGCCGACGGCCCGCCGGGGCGCATCATCGACTCGCGCATCGAACGCAACCTGCGCGTCACCGTGCTGGGCCGCTGGCTGGAACTGGGCCACGCCAACCTGTATCTGGTGGACCGCGCCGTGCGGCGGCACGAGGATCTTGCGGGCCTGCGCATCCGCGTGGCGGGCGGCCCGGCCAACGAGTTGCGCCTGGCCGCCATGGGCGCCCGCCCCCTGGTGGTGCCCTGGCCCGACCTGCCGCACTGGCTGCAAGGCGGCAACCTGGACGGGCTGATGACCACCCACGAGACGGCGGTGTCCGGCCAGTTGTGGCGCTACGGGGTGACCCACGTGTTCGAGGACCGCGCCTACTTCGCCATGTACGTGCCGCTGGTCAGCCGGACGTTCTGGGAGCGTCTGCCTGCGGATATGCGCGACGTGTTGCGAGATGCCTGGGATGACCACGTGGACGAGGCGCGCGCCCAGGCCGCCGAGGCCCAGGCCGAGGCCCGCGGGGCATTGCGCACCCGTGGGCTGGTGTTCGCCGTGCCCGACGATGCCGTGCTGCGCCGATGGCGCGAACGGCTGCGCCTTGGCGAGCGCGAGGTGGTGGATTTCGTGGGGGTGGACCCCGTGCTGTACGAAATCGCCAGGGCCGCGGCGTGGCAGGCGGAGCAGAGCCCGCCGAAGTAGGGCGGCTGCGGTTCCGGCCTGCCCTGGTTGATCAGGCATGGCGTGGGGCTGGGGGCACGCGGGCGCCATGCGCAGCGCCTATGGTCGTGCCGCCATCCCGCAAGCCGTGCACAGGTATGCCGGGCAGTGTCGTGTGCCAGTCATGCCCTGAAAGTCGCTTTTCGCTACGTTGCCAAGACACTTCAGGCCCCACAGGGAGGGTGCATGCATCCGTTTCGCTCGCCTTCTGTCAGCCCGGCGATCTCGTGTTGTCCGTTCGGCCTGCATCACGTGTCCCGCCCGCCCCGCTCCGCCGGCCTGTTCCGCATGGCGGCCCAGTCTCGGCCGTTCCTGCTGACGCTGCTGGCTGTGCTGGCGGTGCTGTGCCTGGGGCGACCTGTCCTGGCAGAAGAAATGACCATGCCCAGGCCCGCGTCGCAGCCCTGGGCAGAGGTGGAGGCTGCCGCGCGCGGCGCCACGGTGCGCTTTCACATGTACGGCGGCATGGCCACGGCCAACCGCTACGTGGACGGATTCGTGGCGCCGGAACTGGCGCGCCGCTACGGCATCACCCTGGTGCGCGTGCCCATGGACGCCCCGGTGTTCGTCAACCGGCTGCTGGCGGAAAAGTCGGCTGGCCGCGCCACGGGCAGCATGGACCTGTTGTGGATCAACGGCGAGAACTTCCGCAACGCCCGCCTGGGCGGCGTGCTGTGGGGGCCGTACGCCCCGGCCCTGCCCAACATGGCGCTGACCGACCCGGTGCAAGGCGCCACGGACTTCGGCTATCCCGTGGACGGCTATGAATCGCCCTACGGGCGCGCGCAACTGGTGTTGGAGTACGACACGGCCCGCACCCCCGAACCGCCGCGCACCATGGCCCAACTGGGCCAGTGGGTGAAGGCGCATCCGGGGCGGTTCACCTACCCCCAGCCGCCGGACTTCACCGGGTCGGCCTTCATCCGCCAGGCCTTCTACGCCCTCACCGGGGGGCATGAGCAGTACATGCGCCCCCTGGACAAGGACCTGCTGGGCCGCAAGGCGCCAACCCTGTGGGCGTGGCTGCGCGAGCTTGCCCCGCACCTGTGGCAGGCCGGGCGCGCCTATCCGCGCGATGCCGCCGCGCTGGACGCGCTGTTCGCACGGGGCGAGGTGGATTTTTCCGTCTCGTACCATCCGGCCCACGCCCAGGCACTGATCGATGACGGCACCTATCCGGCCACGGTGCGCACCGTGGCGCTGGACGACGGGTCCATCTTCAACACCCACTTCGTGGCCATACCCTTCAACGCGCCCAACAAGGCGGCGGCCATGGTGGCCGCCAACTTCCTGCTGTCGCCCGAGGCGCAGCTGGCCAAGATGGATCCGGCCTGGTGGGGCGACTTTCCGGCCATAGAGGTGGGGCGGCTGCCCGATGAATGGCGCGCGCGCTTCGCCACCGTGAAGATGGGCGAGGCCACCCTGCCTCCCGATACGCTGGCCAGACGTGCCGTGCCCGAGATTCCCGCCGACTGGCTGGAGGCTTTGGAGCGCGGCTGGGATGCCGAGGTGCTGCGCAAGTAGCCTGGCCGTTGCGGTTCCGGATTCGGGCCGGTGGCTGAAGTCATGATGCGTTGCGAGGGCCGCTTCCTGGGGGGCGGCCCTTTTGCGTGAGTACGCCGAGGCGGGATGGATGGGGTGCGCAGGGGCGGGCGTCCGGAAGGTGCGAAAAGGCAGTCCGACAGCGTGGGCGGCGTGCCGTGCCCGAAGCGCCGGGAGCGGGCGATGGCTGGCGGACTGATGCGCAAAGGCGACCGGTGATGACGGTGGGGGCAGGCGGGAACGGGTGCGCACAGGCGGGAGCAGGGGAGAACAGGGGAGAACAGGCGAGAACAGGCGAGCGCGGGCGCGATCAGGGCAACCCCGCGCGATCAGAAGAGGCTGGGGCCGGCGGGAATGCGGACCTAGCCGAGCCCGCCGTACTCGCGCGCATGCCAGGCGCGCAGTCCGCGCGGCTTGTCGCGCAGGTAGCCGGTCACCAGGTAGTCCAGCAGGTTGCGCGCCGCCTTGTCCGACAGCAGGAGCAGGGGGGTATCGGCTCCCTTCGCCTCAAGCAGCAGCAGGCTGGCGTCCTGGGTGCAGCAAAAGCGCCGACCGGGCCCGCGCGTGCGCAAGGCAAGGCACAGGTCGCACAGATCCTGCTCGCTCAGGGGCGAGAGGGAAGCAAGCCAGGACATGGCATCGGTAGTGGCGTTAGTATAATCGAGCATGATGTATCTTCAAACATATTGCTCGGCATGTGCTGCGTCAAGCATGTGCGGGCGCGCACCGCTGGCCCGCCGGGCAAAATATAAATGACTGGCGCGGGGCGCCCCTGCTAGACCAGTACCGGCGTCAGCGCCAGACGCGCACGGCGCCAAGTTCGCAGAATGGGGTTCGCAACGTGAAGCATGACATTGACGGCCTACTGGGTAACGTGGGCAAGGAACTGACGGGTCTTTCCGTATCGCTGGACGGCCTGGAACGCACGCCGGAGGGCGCGTACATCGTGCCTGCATCGGTGCTGCTGTCCATGGTTCATTCCGTGCAGCAGATACTTTCCCTGTGGAGGAAGGCCCACTCGACGTTCAGCATAGCCATGGCGTCGAGCGTCCTGTGCCGCGAAGAGGCGTTGAACACGTTGTTCGACGCCGCAGAGGACGGCACGGAACATTGATTCCGGGCGTCCATCCCACCAGCAACCACGCTTCGCAGTACGAAGCCCGCAACCGGCGCGCCTGAACTGGCCGGGCGTGCCATTGAAAGCCGCAAAGGGCGGGAGCATATGCTCCCGCCCTTTGCGGCTTGCCGCCACGCCGGAACCAGCGCCCTCGACTGTCGCCGGTCAGCTTCTGCGGCGGTGCGCCGTTGCCCCGTCGCCTTGCATGATGGCCCCGCAGTAACGGAGAAGGGCGGAAGCTTGCGCTCCCGCCCTTTCGTGAACAATGGGCCGTATGGACTACACGCAGCCGGTGGGCTTGGGCAGGCCGGCCATCTTGCAGGCGCCCTTGCCGGGGCCGGAGGGGAACAGTTCGTAGATCTCCTTCAGCTTGAAGCCGGTGTTCTTGGAGAGGATACGAACCATCGGGGCGATGCCGTTCTTCTTGTAGTAGTCCTGCAGGAAGTCGATGATCTTCTGGTGATCGGGGGTGATGTCCGCGATACCTTCGGATTCCTTCACGAATTCAACCCACTCGGTGCTCCAGTCATCAAAGCGAAGAAGGAAGCCGTCTTCATCGACTTCGAAGCTCTTGCCCTTGTAAGTGACTTCAGCCATGCGTGTCCTCCTTGGACAGGTTCTTGGCAGTGAAAGGGATGCACGACAAACGCCTGACCTTCGCATCGTGCGGCGATGCGCCGGCCGATGATAAGCAGCGATCCGCTGCCTCTATCCGAATGATGGTCGTCCCAAGGCAGATGCTGCCCGCTGGATAAACCGCAGCCACCCGGCGTGTCAACGAGGACCTCTGGCGGACCTTCGCTGCTCAACCCGCAACGCGCTCCCGAAGGGGGGGCAGTCACAGGTGTCGGAGAACCGAATCGCGCGGATTTTTCCGGGTTCCAGACATGCGGACGAGGCACAAGATGCCACAATGTCACGAAAAATTCAAGGCGGGCGGGGGTGTTTTTTCGGCAAGCATTACAGCCCCCTACGGGTGAGCGTGTAAACAGTTGCTCACCAGCCGCAACGAACCCGGCAGAATGGGCGCGATACGGGCCGTATGGGGTGTGCTATGGGCGGGCAGGGGAAGTGATGCATGCAGTAATGCAACGCCGCTTCCCCAGTGGCAGGTGCACTGTAGTGGGTTGCCGGAACTGTGTCAATGCATGTGAAAAAATGCACTATCCATGGGCGGTCACAACATGCCGCATACAGTGAGGGTGTTGTACGGTGAGCCGGGAATGAAGGTGTCGGTCATTTTTCATATCAGTCTGAAATGGCGGTTGTTTTTGTTTTTCTGGCGGTTGCTTGCCCGATTGATTGTGACGATATTCACAATTCGGGTGCCGGGGCGGACCGGGGCGGACCGGGGCGGACCGGGGCGGTCCGGGGCGGCGCGAGACACGGCCTGGCGTTCGGGAGGGGGGATGTTCCTTTTGCTCGGCATCTTCGTTCGGCACCCCGCCGGAGGGGCCGTCTTGCGCATTTTCCCGTCCGGCAAGCGCGTGCCCACGGCCATGCCCCTGCCAACCTTGACAGCCCCCACCCCCGTTGTTACCCGTTTGTGCTACTGCAAGAACTGCATCCTCATGATGCCGGAGCCTTCATGCCCAGCCTCGGACAGCGCGAAACCCAGGTGCTCGCCACCATCATCGAAAGCTACATCGCATCGGCCTCGCCCGTGGGGTCTCGCGCCGTGGCCGAGCATTCCGGCTTGCACCTTTCCCCGGCCAGCATGCGCGCCACCATGTCCGACCTGACCGAACTCGGCTACCTGGAACAGCCGCATACGTCCGCAGGCAGGGTGCCCACGGCGCGCGCGTTCCGGCTGTACGTCGACAGCCTGCTGCGACCGTTGCCGCTGCGCAGCGCCGAGCGGGATGCCATAGCCGACGAACTTTCACGGCAGGAACTGGAGATTTCCGGCATCCTGCGCCGTGCCGCCAACCTGTTGTCGGGTCATGCCCGGCAACTGGGCATGGTGGTGGCCCCCAGCGAGGACGAGGCCCGCTGGCGCAGCATCGAATTCGCCCCTGCCGCCGAAGGGCTGGTGCTGGCAGTGCTGATGCTGGAAGGCGGCCTGGTGCGCACCCGCACCGTGCGCGTGGACGAGCGTTACGGGCAGGACGAACTGGTGCGCTTCGGCAATTACCTCAACGAGCATTTCCGGGGCCTGTCCCTGTCCGAGGCGCGCGACCGCATCGGACACGAACTGGCCCGCGCGGGATCGCGGCTGGAGGAAATGTGCGTGCGCGCCCTGGCCCTGTCACGGCGCGCCGTCGAACACGTGGGCGACGACCGCGAACTCATCGTCAACGGCACGCTGAACATGCTGGACCACGCTGAATTCACCGACGTGGGCCGCATGCGCGACCTGCTGGCCGCCATCGAGGAACGCTCGCGCCTGCTGGAACTGCTGGACCGCACCCTGTCAGAACGCGACGTGCGCATTACCTTCTGTCAGGACGTGGCCGACGGCGCGCCCGACGGGTTGCGCGGGTGCAGCGTGATCAGCGCGGCCTACGGCGGCGACACGCCGCGCGGCGTGGTCAGCGTGGTGGGTCCGCTGCGCATGGACTACGCCAAGATCGTTCCCGTGGTGCAGTGCGTTTCGCGGGCGCTTACCGAACTGTTTCGCGAACGGTTTGCCGCCGCGCCTTGCCGGTTGCCATAATCCCGGCCATTTTTCGGTCATTTTCCGATACATGCGACCCGCCCCGGCGGGATATTTCAACGACGACGTCACGCTTCAGGATTTCAAGGAGATTCAGGAACATGCCCCCCAGCAATGTGTTCAAGGACAATGTGGAAATCAGCCCCGAGGCAGAGGCCCTGCGTACCGAGGGCGATGCCCCCTCGCGGAACAAGGCCGCCGGTTCGGGTGCCGTCGTGGCGATTGACGACGACTGCCTGCGCGAGCAGTGCGCCGCCCGACTGTGTCCGGAATGTCCCGAACGGGCCGAGGCCGACGAGCAGCGTCTGCGGGCCCTGGCGGAAATGGACAACTTCAAGAAGCGGTTGCAGCGCGAAAAGGACGATCAGGTGCGCTACGCCGCCGAGGTGGTGCTGGCGGACCTGCTGCCCACCCTGGACAATCTGGACCTGGCCCTGCAATACGGGCGCGGCAACGCGGCCTGCAAGGACATGCTGATCGGCGTGGAAATGACCCAGAAGCTGCTGCTGGACGCGCTGAAGCGCCACGGGCTGGAACCCGTGGGCGAGGCGGGCGAACCGTTCAGCCCGGAAATCCACGAGGCCATCGGGGCCGAAGTGCGCTCCGACCTGCCGGAAAACACCGTGTGCGTGCTGATGCAGCGCGGCTACCGGCTGAAGGATCGCCTGCTGCGGCCCGCCAAGGTCACGGTAAGCCGTCCAGAATAGGCGCTTGAATAATAAAGGTCACGCAATGCGGACATCAGGCGGCACGTCCCCCGGCGGGGCGTGCCGCCTTCGCGTTGCAGCCGGAAGGACTCCGGAAACGGGCCGTGGGGCTGCCGGGCATCTGTCCGGTGAATGGTCCGGGCGTGCCCCGTAGGTTTGCCATGAAGCCCGACATCATTTGCGCTTCACCCGGCTTCGCAGTATGGGGGGCCGCATGAGTACACACCGTTCCCCCTGCCTTGATGCGGGCGGGCTGCTGCGCGTTGCCGGGGGCGGCGTGCTGATCAGCTTTTCCGCCGTGTTCGTGAAGCTGGTGCACGTGGGGCCCAGCCAGTCGGCCTTCTACCGCATGTTCTTCGGCGGTCTGGCCCTGCTGTGCGTGGCGCTGGCCCGGCGCGAGCGGCTGCGCGCGCGGCCCGGCGTGTGGGCGGT
>NZ_VRYY01000098.1 GCF_015731765.1 Nitratidesulfovibrio oxamicus | reverse complement strand
CCCCGGTGGCGGATGACGCACCGGTCCCGCCAGCCGCAGAAGACGCCGACGACGCGGAAGGGCCGTTGCCGCCGCCGGTCCCCCCTGTTCCCATATCGCCGAAGCGTTGCCGGGCCTGCTCGTAGGCGCGGGAGGCTTCGCGTGCGGCGGATTCGCGCTCCGCAGCACCGCCAGCCCCCCCCATCCCGTTGCCGTTGCCGCCGGGGCCGGCTGTGTCCAGCGTGCGCGAAAGCAGCACGTACGCCTCGTTCAGGCGCTGGAAGCGACGGGCCGCGTCGGGCCTGCCGGGGTTCAGGTCCGGATGCAGCTCGAACGCCAGCCTGCGGTACGCCTTCTTGACCTCGTCAAGCGACGCGCCGTTGCCGACTTGCAGTATCCGGTAGCATTCCCTCAGCGTCACGCGACCTCCGCCCCCCATTTACCCTGCCCGCAGCCCTTTTCGGCTGTTTCGGCGAAAAACCTTACCGCCGCTGCGTCTTTCTTGACTGGCGGGCCTGTCTACCGGCTACTTGTCGCCGTTCTTGTTCCTGTCCAGAACCAGGGCGTTGGCCTCGCACGTGCAGTCGGAGGCCAGCAGCCCCCGCGCGGCCAGATACGCCCGCCCGGCCTCGGCGAATTCGGCATGCCGCACGTCGGGCCGGATGCCGGGACAGTATTCCTTGGCCATACCCAGGCTGTCCGCGTCCACCAGGTTGCCGCGAAAGAACGGCCAGGCCCGGCAGATGTCCGGCTTGCCCTCGTGCACGGTGCAGCCGCGCCCGGCGGCAAAGAACACGCAGTTGCCGTCCGGCCCGGTGCGCACCTTCAGCTTGCCGTTGCGGCGTTCGCCGTAGGCGGCCTCGAAGGCTTCGGGCGTCATGCCCAGAAAGGCGCAGATGCGCGCAAGATCTGCAGGGCTGACCACGATGCCGCCCTCGCCCTGGCAACACTGGCCGCACATGCGGCAGTCGAAGGCGTCGTCCCACGGCGCGGAGGACGTCGAGGATGCGGGGGGCGCGACAGGCGGGGAGGACGCGGAATCGTTGACGCTCACAGCAGCCCCCCGGCCATCAGCCTGCGATGCTCCACCATCAGGCACAGATCCTCCACCACGGCCACGCCGCGTTCGAAGAGCATCCGGCCCGCCTCCGGACTGGTGATGCCCGACTGCATCCAGAACAGGCGCGGCAGGCGCGGCAGGGCCAGCACCTCCACGGCATGGGCCGGGCAATGCTCCGGTGCGCGGAACACGTTGACGATGTCCACGTCGATCGGCACGTCGCCGATGGTCGGATAGGCCTGCATGCCCCACACGGTGCGGCGCACCGGGTGCACCGGGCGCACGTCGTATCCGGCTTCGATGAGATAGCGGCCCACCATGTCCACGGGCTGGCCGGGCTTGTCCTTGGCGCCGATGACGGCGATGGTGCGCGATTCGCGCAGTATGGTGCGAAGCGTGGCGTCGAGCAGCATCCTGTACCCCTGAAACCATAATATGCGGCAAAAGCCGTGGCCGCGCAGCCCGACGGCGGGCGCGGCCCAGGCCTCTTCTGTGGTCGCACTGCCGTTGCCGACCGCGATCAACAATACGGAAGCATCCTCTCTACCCGGCCTTGCCGCCAAGCGCAATCGCCGCCCCCGGCCCCTGCGGTTTCATGGCGACGGGGGCGAAACCGCCCGCCGGTGACGGCAGACGCCAGCACTTCGCCCGGCTGCGCCCTGCTGTGCCCTGTTGCGCCCTGTTGCGCCCGGCTGCGCCTTGGCCTACCTTGTGCCCATCGTCGGAACCACAGCCGCAAAGGAGCCCCGGCCCCCATGTCCCACACGCCCCGCCCGCACACCCCGCCCTCTCCCCGCCCGTTCACCGCAGCCGAACGCCTGCCCGCAGAAGAAGCCCGGCTGCGCCAGTCCCGCGCGCTGGAAATCCTTGCCGCGCAGGCCCCCGATGCGGGCGGCCTGATGGCCTTCTCGCGCGTGGCCATCTATTACCTTGCCGGCACGGCGGGCAACGGCGTGCTGTGGCTGCCCCGCGAGGGCGAGCCGGTGCTGCTGGTGCGCAAGGGCGAGGAACGCGCCCGCCTGGAAAGCCCGCTGGCCAACATCGTGTCCTTCCGTTCCTACGGCGATCTGACCGGCCTGTGCGCCGACGCGGGCAGCCCGCTCGCCCCGGTGGTGGCGGTCGAAATGTCCGGGTTGCCGTGGTCGCTGGCCTCCATGCTGCAACAGCGGCTGGCCGGGGTGGCCTTTGTGCCGGGCGACGCGGTGCTTACCCGTGCCCGCGCCCGCAAGACCGAATGGGAACTGGTCAAGCTGCGCCTGGCCGGTGCCCGCCATCACGAATGCCTGCACGACCTGCTGCCCGCCCTGTTGCGCCCC
This sequence comes from Nitratidesulfovibrio oxamicus, assembly GCF_015731765.1. Taxonomy (GTDB): domain Bacteria; phylum Desulfobacterota; class Desulfovibrionia; order Desulfovibrionales; family Desulfovibrionaceae; genus Cupidesulfovibrio; species Cupidesulfovibrio oxamicus. Next base: position 4,270 of record NZ_VRYY01000098.1, on the reverse strand, counting down.
GGCATGACCGAGCGCGAGATTTCGCACCTGTCGTGGCAGGTGTTCTTCAGCCGGGGGCACGGCGGGCTGATGCGCATGGGCGCACCGGGCGAGGAGTGCTTTCTGGGGCACATCGCCGCTGGCGAAAACGGCAATTACCCCAGCCACTTCAACGGCCCGCTGGGCCTCAAGGGCGAGCACCCGGCCATCCCGTTCATGGGGTACGCGGGCTCGGTATGGCGGCATGGCACCCCGCTGGCGCTGGACATCGGCTTCTGCCTCGAAGGGTACCACACCGACAAGACCCAGCTGTACTGGGCGGGCAACGCCGCCTCCATCCCCGACGCGGTGCGCCGCGCCCACGACCTGTGCATCGAGGTGCAGGCCCGCGCGGCGGAACGGCTGCGCCCCGGCGAAATCCCCTCGGACATCTGGCGATCCACGCTGGATCTCGTGGAACGCGCAGGCCTGTCCGAAGGGTTCATGGGGCTGGGCTCCAACAAGGTCACCTTTCTGGGGCACGGCATCGGGCTGACCATCGACGAGTACCCGGTCATCGCCCACCGCTTCGACGAGCCGCTGGAAGAAGGCATGACCATCGCCCTGGAACCCAAGATGGGCATTGCCGGGGTGGGCATGGTGGGGGTGGAGAACACCTTCGAGGTTGCCGACGGGGGTGGTCGCGCCCTGACCGGCACGGCCTATGACATGGTCTGCGTGTAGCCCCCCCCCGCAGCCTGACCTTCCGGTGCCGGCACGGCCCGGATCCAGCGTAACCGGCCGTAACCGGGCGTAACCGGGCGTAACCGGGCGCAACCGGGCGCGACCGGGCGCAACCTGGCGCAACCTGGCGCAACCCGGCCCCGACACGGCCCGGCCAAAACGAATCCCGCCTGCCACCAACCGGTCGCCCGCGCAGCAGCACGAGCGACCGGTTTTTCGCTTGACCCCAGATAGACGACTGGTCTATTAGCGCATGTATGAAACGTGACGCACGCCGTGCCATACTGGATGCCGGGGCCGAACTGGTCCACCGCAAGGGTTTCAACAATACCGGCATCAAGGAAATCCTCGACCTGGCAGGCGTGCCCAAGGGGTCGTTCTATTTCTACTTTCCCAGCAAGGAAGAGTTCGGCCTGGCGCTCATAGACCATTACCGCGAGGTGCGCACCCCGGCCCTGGCCCAGGTGCTGCGCGACGCGGACGTGCCGCCGCTGGACCGGCTGCGCAGGTTCTTCGAACTGGCCCGCCAGCGTTACCAGCAATGGGATTATGAGCGCGGCTGCCCCTTCGGCAATCTGGCCCAGGAAATGTGCGATCTTTCCCCTGCCATCTGCGAAAAGCTGCGCGAGGTGCTGGGCGGCCTGTCACGGGCCATGGGCGATGTCCTGAACGAGGCCGCCGCACGGGGCGAACTGGCCCCCGACCTGGAACCCTACGAGACCGCCGCCTTCGTCATGGACGCCTGGGAAGGGGCCATCCTGCGCATGAAGGCGGAAAAGAACGTCCAGCCCCTGCTGCGGCTGGAGAAAATGGTCTTCACGCGCATCCTATCCGGCCCGCGGGCCGCCCCGGCCATAACCGCCGGGAATAGCCAAGGCGATTAGAAGCAGACACGCCGAAGCATCCCTCGTCCGTGTGCAAGGCGCCACACCAGTCCCGGGAAACAACCGGCCAGTCATATAGACGACCGGTCTACTATGTACCCCCCCGCAAACAAAGGAGCCCCCCATGTATCTGGTGAACACCGTGGAACGCGACAAGGCCGAAGGCATCGTGGCCGACACCTACGCCCTGGTTCCCCCGCAGATCGACATTCCCGTACCCATGCGCCTTCTGAGCGTCAGCCCCGGCCTGATGGAGCGCCAGGCCGGCACGATCCGCTACTTTCGCCATCACGACCGGCTTTCTCCCCCGCTGCTGGCGTCCATCCGCTACGTGGCCTCGGAAAAGTTCGCCTACGCCCCCTGCTCCGTGTTCAACCACGACCTGCTGCGCATGCAGGGCATGAGCGAGGGCGACATCGCCAGCCTGTCCTGCAAGCCCGCAGAAACCCCGCTGGACGAAACCGAAAGCGCCCTGCTGGCCTTCGTGACCAGGGCGGTCAACGAGCCCGCCGCGGTTACCCGCGCGGACATCGAGGCGCTGATGGAACTGGGCTGGCGCGAGTCGGACGTGGTGGACGCCGTGCAGGTGGCCTCGAACATGCTGGGCATGTCGTTGATGTACCGTACCTTCGTCAGGGATTAGCCCGCACGGCACGGCTACCTGCCATACCGACCGCACCCATGCGCCCCACCTCTCGGGGGGTGCAGCAAAACGCCGTCCGGGGAATTCCCCGGACGGCGCATCGCATTCAGGTTGTGGGCGTTGCCCGGCCCGGACAACGCGGTCCAGTCCAGCGAATCAGTCCTCCCACTCCTGCTTCGGCTTGCCGAACGCCTCCAGCAGGGCCTGCTCCATTTGGCCGGTGGTGAACAGGTCGCGCAGGACCACCGGCGAGGCGGACAACAGCCCCTTGGGGAACAGCGCAACCACGGGAATGCTGCTGCTGCCCAGCGAGCGCAACAGGGCCTGGGCCTCGGGCGACTCCTCCGTCAGGTCCACCCGTATCAGGCGCGCGCCGTGGCGGCGTGCCCATTCCGACACCGCCCCGCTGGACAGGGTGGTCTGTTCCAGCAGTTTGCAGTTGGGGCACCAGTCGGCGGTAAAGTCCACGATGAGCGGCTCTTTCCCCAGCATGGCCCGGAAGGTGGCGGGGTGGAAAGGTTCCCAGCGGGCGGGCGGGGCCGAAGGGGCAAAGGCCAGCCACACCGCCACCGCCACCAGCGCCGGTGCCGCCAGCCGTACCACCGTCCGGCGGCGCGGCGAGGCATCAAGCCCGCCCCAGCGCCCCCATATCCACGCGGCAAAGGCCACCGCCAGCAAGGTCACCAGTGCTGGCATCAGCCAGGCATCGGGCAGGATGGTCAGCAGGTACACCGCGGTGCCCATCAGGAAAAAACCCACCAACTGCTCCAGCGTGCCGGTCCACGCGCCGGGCCGGGGAAAATGGCGCACCAGCCCCGGACGGGCCGCCAGCACCAGGTACGGCAGGGCCATGCCCACACCCACCGAGGTGAAGACGAAGGCCATGATCTCCGGCGGCTGCTGAAAGGCCCAGCCCAGCACGCCACCCAGCAGCGGACCGCTGCACGGGGTGGCCAGCAGCGTGGCCACCAGTCCGGTAAAGAACGGCTGGGCACGGCTTGAACCGCCCGCCCCCACCGCCTTCAGGTCCAGCACGGGCAAGGTGAACAGCCCGAACATGCTCAGCCCAAGGCCGAACACCACCAGCAAAAGGCCCAGCACCACGCCGGGCCGCTGGAACAGTTGCCCCCAGGCCAGCCCCGCCCCGCCCAGGATGAAGGCCAGCAACAGGAACCAGGCCATGATCCCCGCCGCGAACAACAGGTTGTGCTCGCGGAAGTGCGCACGGCGGGCCTCGTCGCCCCCCAGGCCCGCAACGGCCACGAAGCCGCTCAGCTTCAGGCTGATCACCGGCAGCACGCAGGGCATCAGGTTCAGCAGCAGGCCCGCCAGCAGCCCCAGCAGCAGCGCCTTGCCCAGGCTGGAGACCTCCAGTTCGGGCACCTGATAGCGCGGCGCGAAATTCCAGTGGATGGTACCGGACTGGGAACCGGACACCGCCCCTTCGGTTGCATTGGCGGCTGCCTGTGCGTCCGGCATGCCCGGCAAGGGCACGGAGCGCCCCCCCTTGCCGAAGGGAATGGTGACCCTGTCGCCCTGCTCCTGCGCTCCCTGCGCTTCTTGCGTACCCTGGGCCGATGTTGCGCCGCTGGCCGGGGCTACGGCGGGTGAAGCCCCCCCGACTGCCGTGCCCCCAGTCACCGCCCCCCCCGACTGGCCGGGCGTGGCGGCACCTTCTCCCGGGCGAGCGGATGCCACCTGCACGCCCGGGCGCGCCGCGCGCAGGTGTTCCATCCAGGGTTGCTCGTCGGCGCGCGGCAATTGGCCCAGCGCGCCGCCGTCCACGCGAAACGCCACTCCGCCGCGATACGGCAGGCAATTGCGGTCGGAGCACAGCAGCAGCGACACCGAGGCCGTCAGGTCGCGGTCCAGATGGTCTTGCGGCAGGCGCACGAACACCGGCGCGCGGCCTTCGTACACCAGCACCCGCTGGCCGGGGGACAGGGGATCCATGATTTCGCGCCCCGGCGGGTACAGGATGCCGGGCGCGCCGCCGGGACCAGCGGCCCCGGCAGGCGCAGCAGCCTGGGACGAGGCCCCG